>JBJKRK010000259.1:0-3867 GCA_046704705.1 Candidatus Limnocylindrales bacterium
CCCCCAGCCCTTCGCCCGCGCCGGCATCGGCGGACGCCCGGAAGGCGGCGGCGAAGGCGGCAGCCGATGCGGCCCTGGCGGCGCTCCAGGCCGGCACCCCGTTCGACGAGGTCGCCAAGCAGTACAGCACGGATCCCAGCGCGACGAACGGGGGCGACTACGGCTACGTCCAGGCCACGGACACAGTCGACCCGGCGTGGATCGCGGCGCTGTTCAAGCTGCCCCTGAACGGCACGACGGGCGTCGTCGAGGGCGCCGACGGGACATACCGCATCGGTCGCGTCGTCGACATCGTCCCCACGCGAACCGATCCCAACTACCAGCAGAGCATCCAGCAGGCGGGGGTGAGCCTGAGCGCCTACCGCCAGGCGATCAGGGGGCAGTTGACCGCGCAGAAGCTCCAGGATGCAATCGTGGCGAAGGCCACCACGGGCGACATCGAGCAGGTGCACGCGTGGGAGATCGAGATCGCGACCAGCGACGCCCAGGGATCGCCGATCAGCGCTCCCGAGGTCAAGGCGGCGCACATCCTCTACAGCCCGAACGGCGATCCATCCAATGCCTCGTCCGTCCCGGAGACCGACACCGCGTGGAGCGTGGCCGAGCAGAAGGCCCAGGCGACGGCCGACCGGCTGCGCGCCATCGCTGATCCGACGCAGCGCGCCGCCGAGTTCGCCGCGATCGCGAAGAGCGACAGCAACGACACGGCCTCGGGCGCACAGGGGGGCGAGCTGGGCTGGTTCACACAGGCGTCGATGGTCCCCGAGTTCGCCAACCCACTCTTCACGGGCACCCACACGACGGACGAGATCATCGGCCCCGTGAAGAGCCAGTTCGGGTACCACGTGATCCTGTTCGAGGGCGAGCGGGCCGCCCCGAAAGACCGCCTGGCGCAGGTGCAGAAGGAACTGGCGGCACCGGGGGCGGATTTCGCGGCCGTCGCCCGCGCGAACTCCGATGCCGCCGACGCGAGCAGCGGCGGTGACATGGGGTGGATCGCACCCCTCCAGCTCGACCAGGCCACCGAGGATGTGCTGTTCGGGCTGACGCCCGGAAAGGTGAGCGCCCCGGTCACCACGTCGAGCGGAACCTTCCTCTACCGGGTGAGCGAGAAAGCCTCACGGCCGGTCGACGGAACACAGCTCGACACCCTGAAGTCGAGCGCGTTCACCAACTGGTACGACGCGCAGAAGGCGAAAGCCAGCATCTGGCAGTCCCCCGAGATCGCGAACGCGACGCCGCCCGCAAGCTGAACCTGGCCGCGCGCACGCCGCGCACGCCCTGCCCGAGCCGACCCTCAGCGCCAACCCGGCCCCGCCGGAAGGTAGTTGCACACGCAACGAGTATCTGGCAGCATGGAGCGGAACGAACCGAGGAACGCACATGCCCGCCGTCACCGTCTCCGACATCACCGTGCTGCCACGGATCCCGACTCCCGATCCGCTCGTGGCGCACCAGCGCCCGGTGCGCTCCGTCACCACGGCCCCGCGAGGCCTGGAGGGGGAGGGCTTCCCGGTGCGGCGCGCGTTCGCGGGCGTCGACCTCGCCGACCTCGACCCGTTCGTCCACATGGACCAGATGGGGGAGGTGGAGTACGCGCCCGGCGAGGCGAAAGGGACGCCCTGGCACCCTCACCGCGGCTTCGAGACCGTCACGTACATGATGGACGGCACCTTCGAGCACAACGACTCGAACGGCGGGGGCGGCGTGATCACCAACGGTGACACGCAGTGGATGACCGCCGGCGCGGGGATCCTGCACATCGAGAAGCCACCCGAGGCGCTCGTCGTGAGCGGCGGGCTCTTCCACGGGATCCAGCTCTGGGTGAACCTGCCGCGCGCGCAGAAGTGGGCGCCGCCACGGTATCAGGATCTGCGCGCGGGAGAGGTGGCGCTGCTGGCCTCGCCGGACGGCGGCGCCCTCGTGCGGGTGATCGCCGGTGAGCTTGCCGGGCACCGTGGCCCCGGATCGACGTACACGCCGATGACGTACGCGCACGCGACGCTCTCGCCGACCGCGCGCCTGGTGCTGCCCTGGCGCCCCGACTACAACGCGCTGGTGTACGTGCTCAACGGGTTCGGCTCGGTCGGCGTCGACCGCCGTCCGGTGCGGATGGGGCAGCTCGCGGTGTTCGGCCCGGGTGACGCGCTCACCATCGAGGCGGACGCGACGCAGGAGAGCCGGAGTCCGAACCTCGACGTGTTGATCCTGGGCGGACGCCCGATCCGCGAGCCGGTCGCCTGGTACGGGCCGTTCGTGATGAGCACACGCGAGGAGCTCATCCAGGCCTTCGCGGACTACGAGGCGGGTCGTCTCGGCACGGTCCCGGCGATCGCCGCGGTGCACAACACGCCGACGGAGGTGATCGAGTCGCGCGCGCCGGCGACAGACGATCCCGTCTGAGCCCCGGGGAGAGGCTCGCGTTTCCGCCGCGGCGTCAGAGCCACTTCTCCATGAACAGCAGCTCGTGGCGAGCGTATCCCAGCCGATCGTAGAACCCGGCCACCGCTGCGTTGTCCGGCTCGATGTGCAGGTTGACCTTGGCGCAGCCGCGGTCGCGCAGGCGTCGCTCCACCTCCTCCACGAGCAAGCGGCCGATGCCCTGCCGCTGCCAGTCGGGGGCGACGGCGAGGTGGTGCAGCCAGCCCCGCCGACCGTCGAACGTCCCGAGGAGCACGCCGACCACTTCGCCGCCCGCATCCGCCACGAGGAAGAGCTCGGGCTCGACGTCGAGCGTGCGCTGGAGGCCCTCCCGGCTGTCCGACACGCTGAGCTGCAGGCCGGTGGTGCGCCACAGCTCGACGACGCGCTCGTAGTCCGGCCACTCGAAGCCGCGCAGACGCGCCGTCACGCTTCGGCCGTCACGCTTCGGCGTGCAGGTCGGTCACGGCGCGATCGGCCGCCTCGCGGAGAAAGCCGTAGTCGGCGCCGACCGTGACGAACGCGAATCCCTGCGACAGCCGTGCGCGCGCCACTGCCACCGAGGGCGTCCAGATCCCGACCGGAACGCCCGCTTCCCGTCCCGCGGCCAGCACGCGTGCGATCGCTGCCTCGACCTCCGCGTGCTCCAGGTCACCCGTGTGGCCGAGTGCGGCGGCAAGATCGTTGGGGCCGACGAGCACGGCGTCGATGCCGGCGACGCCGAGGATCGCCTGCAGCACCGAGAGTGCCTCGCGAGTTTCGATCTGGACGCAGCACGTCACCTGCGCGTTGGCGGAGGCGAGATAGCCCGCGGTGCGGCGTCCGTAGTCGGCGACGCGCCTTGGCGCGATGCCGCGCAGCCCCGCGGGCGGGTACCGGCACCAGGCGGCCGCGAGCTCGGCATCCGCCACGCTCCGGACCTGCGGCACGACCACGCCGGCGGCACCCGCGTCGAGCGCGTGCATGATCCGCACGGGCTCGTTGGCCGCGACCCGGTAGAGCACCGGCACACCCGCCGCCCGGGCCGCCATGGCCATGACGGCGAGATCCCCGGTTGCGACCGGACCGTGTTCGCCGTCGGCACACAGGAAATCGAAGCCCGACCCGGCCAGCAGCTCCGTCACCATCGGGTCGAGAAGGGAAACCCAGGTCCCCACCAGCGGCTCCCCCGCCTGCAGGCGCCGACGGAGATCGGGCACGTACGGGATCGACACGGAGGCGGAGGGATCTGTCGGCTGCATCAGCTGAGTCTACGTGTCGCGGCAGGACCGCATGGCGCGTTGCGCCTCCGTTGTCCGCGGGAGACCGCCGCGATGCGCCGGGGGCCCGCGCGATGCGCCGTCCCGGGCGCCCGCGGGATACGCCGGTGGACCGCAGATGCGCCGGGGCGCCCGCGGGATACGCCGGTGGCCCGCAGATGCGCCGGGGCGCCCGCGGGATACGCCG
>JBJKRK010000260.1:0-4598 GCA_046704705.1 Candidatus Limnocylindrales bacterium
ACGCACCGGCTCCAGGCTGGACCCGATCGGCTGCTCGGTGACGAGCACGGCCACCAGGGTGCGATTGTCCGCCTCGGGCAGGGAAACCTCGATGGCGGCAGGACGCTCGTCGGCGTTCACGCCCACGACGAAGAGCTCGCCGTCTCGCTCACGGAGGTGCACGTGCGTCATGCCTGCGGCGGCCACGGTGCGGAACGACCCCTCCGCCCGCAACGCGGCGTGTGTGCGCCGGAGCGCGATGGCAGCGCGGACGAAGTCCCGCAAGCCGAGGTCCCGGGTCCCCCCATCGACCGGGAAGGCGCCCCGGCAGCCGGGGTCCATGCCGCCCTGCATGCCGACCTCGTCACCGTAGTAGACGCACGGAGCGCCGGGGAGCGTCATCTGGAGCACCACGCCCAGCCGATACGAGGCCTGGTCGCCGCCACACATCGTCACGAAGCGCGGCGTGTCGTGGCTGTCGAGGAGGTTCAGCTGGCTCGCCACGACGGCCGGGTCGTACGCGCCCATCAGCTCCCGGAAGCGGTCGCCGAACGCCGGCGCATCGAGGCGCCGGACGGTGCGCGAGAGCTCCCCGTGCCGGGAGATCACGCGCTCGTCGAGGTGCGTGCCCCCGACGAACCCGACGACTGCCTCGAGCAGCGGGTAGTTCATCAGGGCGTCGAAGCGGTCACCCTGCACCCATTCGGGTTTCACCTGCCAGATCTCGCCGACCAGGTACGCCTCGGGGTTCACGGACCGCGCCCGCAGGCGAAACTCCCGCCAGAACGCGACATCGTCGATCTCCTCCGGCACGTCCAGGCGCCAGCCGTCGATGCCGAAGCGCAGCCAGTGTTCCGTCACGCCCAGCAGGTATTCGCGGACGGCCGGGTTCTGCACGTTGAACTTGGGTAGCGCGGGAAGATCCCACCACGCCCGATAGCCCAGCAGGCGTAGCGACTGCGACCCATCCAGCCCGTGCGCTGCCGCCGCTGCCGTGAGCTCGGCCAACTCGCTCGCCGTCGGGTACGCCCGCACCGGCTCACCGCGCGCCAGCCGCCCGGCATCGAAGTGGAACCAGTCCCGGTACGGGGAAGCCGCGCCGTTCTCGAGCACGTGATGGAACGCCCAGAAGCCCCGGCTGGCGTGGTTGAACACACCGTCCAGCACGACCCGCATGTCCCGAGCGTGGCAGGCATCGAGCAACTCCCGGAGCGCCGCATCGCCACCCAGGAGGGGGTCGACCGCCAGGTAGTCGTAGGTGTGGTAGCGATGGCTCGAGGCGCCCTGGAAGATCGGGTTCAGGTACAGCGCCGTGACGCCCAGGTCTTGCAGGTAGTCGAGGCGCTCGACGATCCCATACAGATCCCCGCCTTTGAGACCGTACGCGGTGGGTGGCACATCCCACGACTCGAGCGGGCCGGGCGGCTGCACCCGGCCGCTCCGCGCGAAGCGGTCCGGGAAGATCTGGTAGAAGACCGCGTCCCGCACCCAGGCGGGAGTCTCGACGCTCATGCGGGGATGGTGCCACGGCGTGCGTTGTCCAGGGACGCGACACGCCCCAGTCCCCATGCATGGCCGGCCCGAGGTTGGCGCGTCGCGTGGCAGAATGGCTCGCGTAGCGACGGGATCGCAGATTGATAGCAGGCGGGGCAGCAACACATGCGTCTCGTGACGATGAGCCACCGGGGAGCGACGCGGACGGATGCTCGAGCAGCCGAGCTCGGCATCCTGCTCGACGCGGACCGTGACAGCAACGGGGGCCGGGTTCTGCCCCTGACGTCGCTGCCCGGTCTCACGGAGGACATGGCGCGCGCCCGCGCGATCGCGGACGGAGACATGGCGGCGCTGCTCGCCGCCGACCCGGAGCTTGCAGGACCGCAGCGTGCACTGGAACAGCTGGGCCCCGATGCCGCCCGATCGCTGGCGCTCCCCCGCGATTCGGTGCGGCTGCTGGCGCCCGTCGCCCGGCCCGGCAAGATCGTGTGTGTCGGCAACAACTACCTCGACCACATCCGCGAGCAGGGTCTCGAGCCGCCCGACCACCCCCTGATCTTCGCCAAGTTCGCCAACGCGGTGGTGGGAGACCGAGCGCCGGTGGTTCGCCCGGCCGCCACGCACGCGCTGGATCTCGAAGCGGAGCTTGGCGTGGTCATCGGCCGGCGCGCCGCGCGGGTCCCGGCCGCGGACGCCATGGGGTTCGTCGTTGGGTACACGGTGGTCGACGACATCAGCGCCCGCGACCTGCAGGGGTCGAAACCGGCCCTGCGTCCCGGCGAGCGTGGTGACGGGCAGTGGCTGCGCGCCAAGGGCTCCGACACGTTTCTTCCGATGGGCCCGGCGCTGGTGACGGCTGACGAGATCCCCGACCCATACAGCCTGGCGGTCCGCTCCTGGCGCACGCCGGCCAGCGGAACAGGCGGGCCGGTGCCGATGCAGAACGGAACCACGTCGGCACTGCTGTTCCGCCTGCCCGAGATCATCGAGTTCATCTCCGCCGTGATCACCCTCGAGCCCGGCGACGTGATCGCCACCGGGACCCCGCCCGGCGTGGGGATCTTCCGACAGCCGCCGGTGCTCCTCGAACCGGGAGACATCGCTTCCTGCGCGGTCGAGGGGATCGGTCGCATCGACAACCCAATCGTGGCGTTCGACGGCAGCGCACCCCCCGGTTCTCCCGCCGCCGCCATCCTGCAGGAGCGCGCCTGACCGGAGGTCGGCGCAGGGACACGCGTCGGCCGAGAGTCGGCGCAGGACCACGCGTCGGCCGAAAGTCGGCGCAGGGACACGCGTCGGCCGAGAGTCGGCGCAGGACACGCGTCGGCCGAAAGTCGGCGCAGGGACACGCGTCGGCCGAGAGTCGGCGCAGGGACACGCGTCGGCCGAGCGTCGGCGCAGGGACACGCGTCGGCCGAAAGTCGGCGCAGCGAAAGAGGCGCGTCATGACCGAACCAACCAGCGGGGCGCAGTCCGGCGGCAGCACCGCAGCGCGCCCCGACCCGCTCGCCTATCTCGCGGAGGAGATCGAGGACCTGAAGGCGAAGGCGCTGTACCACCCGCTGCGCGTCATGACCGGCGCACAGGCACCCGAAACGGTCATCGACGGGCGCCCCGTCATCAGCCTCTCGTCGAACAACTACCTTGGTCTCACGACGCACCCGAAGCTCGTGGAGGCGGCGCTGGCCGCCACCCGGGAGCTGGGCGTCGGGACCGGCGCGGTGCGGACGATCGCCGGCAACATGGAGCTCCACGAAGAGCTCGATCGCCGGCTGGCCGCCTTCAAGCACACCGAGGCGGTGCTGACGTTCCACTCGGGGCTCACCGCCAACAGCGGCGTCATCCCCGCCATCACGGGCGAGGACGACCTGATCATCAGCGATGAGCTGAACCACGCATCGATCATCGACGGCGTGCGCCTCTCACACGCGGGGCGAGCGATCTTCCCGCATCGGGACGTCGACGGGCTCGACAGAGTGCTCAAGGAGGCGCGCGCGAATGGCGGCCCGCGCGGACCGTACGCGCACATCCTGGTGATCACGGACGGCGTGTTCAGCATGGACGGCGACATCGCACCGCTCCGGGACCTGTGCGACGTCTGCGACCGGTACGGCGCGGCACTCATGGTGGACGATGCCCACGCCTCGGGCGTGTTGGGGCGTAACGGGCGGGGGACGGTCGACCACTTCGACCTCCACGGCCGTGTCGATGTCCAGGTCGGGACGCTCTCCAAGGCCATCGGCGTGCTCGGCGGATACGTCGCCGGGCGCGCGCACCTGCGCGACTACCTGCTGCAGCGCGGTCGGCCGATCCTCTTCAGCACGACCCATCCGCCGGCTGTGGTCGCGGCCAACCTGGCGGCGCTCGATGTCCTGGAGCACGAGCCCGAGCGGATCGAGCGGCTGTGGGACAACACGCGCTTCTTCAAGGCGCGCCTGCGCGACCTCGGGTTCGACACAGGGATCAGCGAGACGCCCATCACGCCGGTGATGGTGGGCGAGGCCGACGCGGCGTCGAAGATGAGCTCACGGTTGTTCGAGCTCGGCGTCTTCGCGCAACCGATCGCGTACCCGACCGTGCCGCTGGGCAAGGCGCGCATCCGGACGATCGTCACGAGCGAGCATTCGCGGGACCAGCTCGAGCGCTGCCTGGCGGCCTTCGGGACCGCCGGGAAGGAGCTGCGGCTGATCTGAGCGGCATTGCCGCTTGCCGGCCATCTGCTCAATCGCGGCTGGAACCTGGCCCGATATCCACTGGGCGAGCGTGATCCCGGCGATCCGCCTCGCATCCTGCCGGATTTGCACCAGCTGACCGTTATCTTCGCGATCCGCGCCGCGCCCTGCCAGATGCACGCCCCGGGAACGCAAGGTCGGATCGGCAGGCCCACCGCCACCCTGAACGTGCCCCCAGCCGTGAGAACCGCGTTCCGCCACGCTCGGTTTACCGCCCACCCGTGGCGATCGCGCCTCCCCACCGCGGCAGCATCGGTCCTTACGTTCCGGCCGTGTGCATCTGGCCACGTGCAACCATCGGGGCCGGTCGTCGCGGCGCGCGGCCAATCCTTCGTTTCAGCCGCGTAAGTCTGGCCACGTGCGGCCCCCGAAGGCAGGTCGGACCGCCGGTCG
>JBJKRK010000261.1:0-7875 GCA_046704705.1 Candidatus Limnocylindrales bacterium
CGGTCATGAGCGAACGACAGATCGTCGTGTGCGAGCTGGGCGGGGCGCGCTACGGGTTCGACATCGCGCGGGTGCGCGAGATCATCCGCCTCGCCCCCATCACGTCGGTTCCCGGCACCCCCGCGTATCTCGAGGGGATCCTCAACCTGCGCGGGCGGATCATCCCCGTGGTCGACCTCGCGGCCCGCTTCGGGCAGCCCGCCGCGGCGCGCACCCGCGCGTCGCGCATCGTCGTGGCCGAGACGCGCGACACGCTCATCGGGCTCATCGTCGACGGCGTCTCGGAGGTGCTCATGGTGCCGGACGACGCGGTGGAGGCGGCCACCGCCGTGGCCGGCGGTGCCGACTTCGTCGCCGGCATCGCGCGGGTCGACGAGCACCTCGTCACGCTGCTCGATCTCGAGCGACTGTTCGAGGACGCGCTCAGCGTGGCGGCGCAGGCGGCGGCGTAGGCGACGGCAGGCGCGCAGGCAGCAGCGGGGGACGACGACATGCGCCTCCACACGGGTGCACGCGGGTCGACCCCCGTCCGGGGGTCATTGCTGCCGTGAGTGCCCTCGCCCTCCAGCGGCTGCGCCCGGGCAGCCTGCGACTGAGCACCCCGGCACCGTTCATCGCGTCGGCGATCCTCATCGTCGGCGCAAGCGCGCTGCTGAGCGCTGTCGTGCGTCCCGATGCGGCCCTCGTGGTGGACACGACCCAGCAGATCGTCGCGATGCTCGTCGCGCTGGGCGTGCTCGTCTGGGGCGCCGTCGGGGCGCGCGGCGGCGCCCGACGCCTGTGCATCGCGCTCACCATCGCCCTCGTGGTCGGCGGGCTCGGGATGCTCGCCTGGGACGTGCAGGCATCGCAGCAGGCGTCGCCCCCGATCACGGAAGCCTGCCTCGTTGCTGCATCGGCCATTCTCATCGTCGCCATCGGCGCCGACATTTTCATGCCCCTCGACCGCACGGCGCTGGTCGGGGTGGTCCTCGACGCCTCGATCTTCCGGTTGGCCGTCGTCGCCGGTCTGCTCACCGTCTGGCGGCCGGACGCGGCCTACTTCGGGCGCGCAGGTGAACTGCCCGCGGTCGGCGCGGCCGTCTTGCTCGCGGCCGCCTCGGCAGGCGGATGGTTCGCGCTCCTCGCCCGGCGCGTCCAGCCGGGCATCCGCGGGTCGTGGGCGATGATCGACGGCATGCTCGTGCTGGGCATCAGCTGGATCGGCTGGCTCGATCTGGCGGCGCGAGGCAAGGGTGCGGACGTCGTTCCCGTCGACTTCCTGTTCTCGGTGGGAGTCCTGCTGGTCGCGCACGGTGCGGTGAGCCGGGACGTGCCGGCCCCGGCAACCGATGCATTCCGCACCTTCGCCGAGCGCGGCCAGGCCGCCCTGCCGCTCCTGGCCGTGCTGTTCGCGGTTGGGCTGGAAGCCCTGTCAGGTGAGCGTCGGCTGGCGGACGAGGTCGCGCTCTCGGGCGTGATGGTGCTCGCCGTTGCCCGGATGGCCTGGCTGGCTCGTGCGGAGCGGGTCGCGCGGCTCGCCGAGCGGCGCGCCGCCGCGCGGCTGGCCTGGGAACTGGAGGAGCGCGCGGACACGCTCGTGTCCCTCTCGCGCCTGGAACCGGCGGAGAGTCCGGAGGCCACGGCGCAGCGGATCTGCGGCGAGGCACTCCGACTCCGAGGCGTGGAAGCCGCGGTCGTGAAGGCGATCACGCCGGAGGGCGCGCTCGTTCCGCTGGGCATGGCCGGCCTGGATCCGGAGGGCAGTGTCCGCGTGGGTCAGCCGCTCCCCGAGTCCCGGGCCGCATACGTCCGCGAGCGCGCGCGGCAGGGCGTCTGGGTCGACGTCGTCGGGCCGGAAGGAGACGATCCGCGCCTTGCCGGGCTTCGCGAGGTTGGCCTCCGCGCCCTGGCCAACGCCCCCATGCGCTGGGGGGAGCAGACCGTCGGCGTCGTCTCTCTCGGGGCGCGGTCGCCCGACGCCGCCGGCAGCCTCGCTGACCGCCTGCCGACCATGCGCGAATTCGGCGTCGTGGCCGGCGCGCTGCTCGGCCCGAGCCTGGCGGAGCGCGAGCGCCTGGCGCGCATCCGCTCGGAGATCCTCGACACGATCGAGACGCGGGCGTTCCATCCGGTCTTCCAGCCCGTCGTCGATCTGGCGGCCGGACACACCGTGGGGTACGAGGCCCTTACCCGGTTCGATGACGGTACTCGGCCCGATGTCCGTTTCGCGGAGGCCGCCGCGGCGGGCCTGAGTGTGGACCTCGAGCAGGCCGCCCTGAGCGCCGCGATCGCGGAGGCGCGAGCGTTGCCCGCCGGGGCCTGGCTCAGCCTGAATCTGTCTCCCGCGCTGGCCCCACTGTCGCCGCTGATCGCCGCGCTCGCCGGCGCGCGACGCGAGCTCGTGCTGGAGATCACGGAGCACGTCCCGGTCGAGGACTATGCGCCACTGCTGCGCGCGCTCGGCGAGGTGCGCCCCGGCCTCCGCATCGCCGTGGACGATGCGGGTGTCGGCTATGCCGGGTTGCGGCACATCCTGGAGCTACGGCCCGACTTCGTGAAGCTGGACATCGCGCTCGTCCGCTCGATCGACAGCGACCCAGCCCGCCGGGCGATGGTAGAGGCAATGGCGCGGTTCGCCGCGGAGACCGATTGCGCGCTGATCGCCGAGGGGATCGAGACGCCGGAGGAGCTCGCCACGCTCCGCGAGATCGGCGTGGCCTTCGGCCAGGGCTACCTGCTGGGCAGGCCGACCCGCGTCTGACCGGCGTTCGCAACTGCGGGTCCATCGGGGCCCGCCCTGAACTCCGTGGCCTGTTGGTACGCCTGCCCCGTCCGATGGTCATTCCCCGGGTCGGCCCCGCGGGTGGGGTCTACCGGGCAACCCTGCCCCGACCGAAGACTACGGTCCGTCGGAGGCGCCAGCTTCGCCGCCGGCGCCCTGATGGGGAGGAATCACCAGCAATGCTTGCACTTGCGCCCACGATCGCCCCTCGGCCGATGCGACTCGCGCGGCCCTCGCCGACGGCCAACACCCCGGTGCGGGTGCTGATCGTGCACCCCTCCGAGCTCATGCGGACCGGCCTCGTGGAACTCCTGCGTGCCGAGGGCCTGAGCGACATTCCGGCGGGGGTCGGGTCGGTGTACGAGGCGTATCGCGTCTCGTCGAGCGTGCCGACCCGGGTGATCGTCTTCGACTACGAACGGCGCGGCGGCCGCGAGGCGGCTCAGCTCCTGGGCAGCCTCTCGCCGCGGCCGCGCCTCATCGCACTCGTCGGGGCAGCGGAGGCGATCCCGCCCGCTGAGCCGCTCACCGCGGGCGTCGACGGCGTCGTCGCCATCGATGGGGCGGGCCGCCAGTCGTTCGTCGCCGCCATTCGCGCGGTGCTCATGGGGAGCGTCGGCGTCGTGGCCGGCTTTCCGGCCGGGCCCCGCCATGCCACCTCAACGGAGTCCGGCCGCCTGGTCCCGCTGCCCGGCGGGCATGGGCTCACCAACCGCGAACGCGAGCTGCTGTACCTCATCGGCGAGGGGCTGACGAACCGCGAGATCGCCGACCTCCTCACGCTCTCGGTCAAGACGGTCGAGACACATCGGTCCAACCTTTCCCGCAAGCTCGGCCTGCGCTCACGCGCGGGTCTCATGCGGCTGGCGCTCGGTCAGACAGCTCCGGGCGGCCTCCAGCTCTCCGGAAGCATGCTGCGCGCGCCGCTGCGCCCGGCGGACGCATGATCCCGCTCACCCGTCCCGACGGCTCGAACCTGCTCGTGAACCCGGATCGCATCGAGTTCATCGAGGAGACGCCGGACACCGTCCTCACGCTCGTCGACGGACGCAAGTTGCTGGTGCGGGAGCGGGCCGCGGAAGTCGCGGCGCGTTTCCAGGCGTACCAGCGGTCGATCCGCAACGACAGCCGCTTTGGCGGCCGGCGGAGGAGCGATCCGCCCGCTGCCCAGGCCCCGGAGGAATTCTCCAACCCGTATCGCGACGCCCTGCAGGCGGCCGGGGGCCGCTGACCCGTGGACACGCCGATCGGGATCGTCATCGCGCTCGTCGCGGTTCTTGGTGCGGCGATGCTCGACGGTACGTCGCCCATGGCGTTCGTCAACCTCCCTGCCATGACGATCATCTTCGGCGGCACGTTCGGCGCCACGATCGCCTCGTACTCCCTGAAGGAGTTCATGGCGCTCCCCAAGCTCATCGCGATCAGCGCGAAGCCGCGGGTCGATGAGGCCGCGCAGCTGCGGGACCTCCTGGTGCAGTTCGCGGAGCGCGCCAGGCGCGAAGGGCTCCTCGCCCTCGAGAGCGCCGCCGACGAGGTCGCCGATCCGTTCATTCGCCGCGGTCTCCAGATGGTGATCGATGGTCTCGAGCCGGACACGGTCGAGGAGGTCCTGGAGCTCGAGCTCGAGTCGATGCAGCGTCGCCACCAGAAGGGCATCGCGATCTTCCAGTCGATGGGCGGCTACGCCCCGACCATGGGGATCATCGGCACGGTCATGGGCCTGGTCAGCGTGCTCAGCCGATTGTCGGACCCGAGCCAGCTGGGCGCGTCCATCGCCGTGGCGTTCATCGCCACGCTGATCGGGATCGCCAGCGCGAACATCCTGTGGCTCCCGATCGCCTCGAATCTCCGCCAGAAGGACGCGGGGGAGCTCGCCCAGCGCCGCATGGCACTCGCCGGGATCATGGCGATTCAGGCCGGCGAGAACCCGCGCATCGTGGCGCGCAAGCTCGACAGCTTCGGCGTCACCGCCACTGCGAAGCCGACGCCCGGGGGCACTGAGGTCGCGACCGCCGCCGTCGCCGAGGACCCGGCGTGATGGCGCGGCGCAAGCGCGCCCTCGCGCATGGCGGGCACAGCGAGGGCAACGAGGAGCGCTGGCTCCTGACCTACTCGGACATGATCACGCTGCTCATGGCGTTCTTCATCGTGATGTACGCGATGAGCAACACCGACCTGCGCAAGTTCACCGCGCTGGCACAGTCGTTCTCCTCGGCCTTCAACGTGAACGTGCTGCAGGGGTCCCAGCCGATCACCATCAGCTCCGGGCAGCAGTCCGCTCCCACGACCACGCAGCTCAGCTCGGGCAACGGGGTGATCGCCACCGACTACCGGGCGATCCAGGCAGGCGTGGAGGATCTGGCGGTCAAGCTCGGGGTGCAAGACCGCGTGACGGTCTCCCAGGTCAGCGCGGGGATCCTGGTCCGCATCGGCGGGTCGCTGCTGTTCGAGAGCGGCCGCGCCGTGCTGGACCCGACCTCGACGCAGCTCCTCGATCGGATCGCCCAGGTGATTGCGCCGCTGCCCAACCACGTGCGCATCGAGGGCGACACGGACGACGTGCCGCCGGACGGCCTGCTGTTTGCCGACAACTGGTCACTCTCCGCCGCGCGCGCCCGGGCAGTGCTCGATGCGCTCGTCGCACGCGGGATCAGCCCGGCGCGGCTCTCCATGGAGGCGTTCGGCCAGTACAACCCGATCGCCTCGAACGCGACCGCCGCGGGCCGGGCCGAGAACCGCCGCGTCGACATCGTGATCCTCTACCCGAGCTCGGCCACGCCAAGTGCTGCGCCGACG
Organism: Candidatus Limnocylindrales bacterium; assembly: GCA_046704705.1. Lineage (GTDB taxonomy): Bacteria > Chloroflexota > Limnocylindria > Limnocylindrales > CSP1-4 > JBJKRK01. Next base: position 5,561 of record JBJKRK010000261.1, read on the forward strand.
CCGGTGATCCCCACGTTCCAGCCCTGACAGGGAGCACGTCATGAAGTTGCTGAAGAGCCGCCGCATCATCGTGGTCATCGGCGCGCTCGCCGCCCTCCTCGCCGTGGGGTACACGCAGGTCGTCGCGCGCAGCGGCGCACCGAAGCCCGTTCCCGACCCCGGCCCCGGACAGCATGGCCCGATGCTCGCCCTGGACAGCCGGGTGATCAACCTGCAGCCGGGCGGCGCGTACACGTACGCGAAGATCTCCGTCACGCTCGAGCTGCGGCCCGACAGCGCCAGCTTCTACACGCTCACCGGTGACGCCCGCGCAACGGCCGAATCCACCGCCGACGCGCAGTACACCGACGCGACGCCGCTGCTGCTCGACGCGCTCGGGCAGGTCGTCGCGGGCCACAACTCCAACGACCTCGTCACCTCGGCGGGCCGCGAGGCGCTGAAGGGGCAGGTCCTCACCGCGATGCGCCAGGTGCTCGGCCAGCGCACCGTCCTCGCCGTCTACTTCACCGACTTCGTGATGCAGTAGGGGCCCGCCATGCTGTCGCAAGCGGAGATCGACGCGCTGCTCGGAGCCGTCAACACCGGGCAGGTCGAGGCGCTCATCGGCGAGGCTGCGGAGCCGCGGCGTCCGGCGCGCACCGCACGGACATACGACTTCCGCCGCCCGAACAAGTTCTCCAAGGACCAGATTCGCACGCTGCAGGCGGTGCACGAGAACATGGCCCGGCTCACTGCCGCGCGGCTGCAGGCTCTCCTGCGGATGCCTGTCTCGATGCAGCTCGCCGACGCCGAGCAGATGCTCTTCGACGAGTACGTGCAGGGACTGACGCTGCCCACACAGCTGGCGGTCCTCGCGACCGACGGCCTGGGCGGCCCGTTCCTGCTCGATCTCGACCTGCCGCTCGCCTTCGCCCTCGTCGACCGCCTGCTCGGCGGCCCAGGCCGCATCCCGGCCGAGCGTCGCGAGCCGACGAGCATCGAGGCCGATCTTATCGGGCGCGTGATCCGCGATCTCATCAGCCCGCTCGACGAAGCCTGGTCGCATCTGCAGCAGCTGCAGACGCACGTGACCGAGCTGGCGCTCGGACCGGCACTGCTGCGGGTCGCGGCACCCTCCGCGGTCACGGCGACCCTCACGTTCGAGATGCGCCTCGGCGGGCAGACCGCACCTGTCTCGATCTGCTACCCGCACGCCACGCTCGAACCACTCCTGCCACGGTTGTCGGCGACTGCCTGGTATGCACAGCCGGTGCGGAGTTCGACGAGCACCGCTTACCGCGAGGACCTGGAGGCGTGCCTGATGGAAGCGGAGATCCCGGTGCGGGTCGTGCTCGACGGCATCGAGCTGCCCGTGGAGGCGCTCGCGTCGCTGCAGCCGGGGGACGTGATCAGGATGGACGATCGCGTGGGCCAACCGATCGCGATGACGATCGCGGACGGCCCGCGACTGTGGGGAGTGCCGGGGCGCGTCGGCGATCGGCTTGCGCTGCAGATCGCCCGGCCGCTGCGCTCGGTGGAGGAGTAAGCGATGGACTGGACGACACTCGCCTGGGCACCGTACGCGGGGCCGCTGTCGGAAGCGCTGGCGCCGCACCTTGACCTGCTTCGATCGGCGCTCGAGGAGGGCGCCTCTGCGCACTCCCTGGCGCCGGTGACGGTGCAGGCGCTCGAGGTCGCGTCTGCCCAGCGTGAGCCGGAAGGAGCTGCGGGGGCCGGAACCGCGGATGCGGTCGGGGAGGCTGCACAGTCGGCCGCGAAGCCCGAGGCCGGCGCCGCCGGCTCATCCGTCGAACCCGCCGCCGGCTCATCCGCCGCCGCGTCGCCCGCGGGCTCATCCGTCGAACCCGCCGCCGGCTGGCAGCTCGGGAACGTGCGCTTCCTCCCGGTACGCAGCTTCGAGCTCCTCGGGACCGCTCGCCGCGGCGCCTGGGCTGCCCTCGACCCCGACGGGCCGGCCGAGCTGGCCGGCAGTCCGGTCGACGCGGCGCAGCTGGGAGCGGCGCTGGTCGGGGCCCTCGACGAGGCGCTCGAGGCAACCGCGGGTGCTGGGCTCAGTCTCGGATCCGAAGATGTTCCGGAGCCCGAGGTTGGCTCCGAACTCCTGCTGGTGCGCCTGGTGCTGGCGAGCGGCGAGAGTGCACCGTGCCGGCTCGTGTTCGCCGTGGCAGCCGCGGTAGAACCAGAGATGGCGGCCCACATGACCGCGCTGGCGGCACTGAGCGGCGCCCCGGTGGTGCCCGCGACCGACGCCGCGTCCGCGCCTTCGACCGCGACCACCCCGGCTGGCGCCTCGCCCGAGCCGGCCGGCGGCTCGC
>JBJKRK010000262.1:0-10254 GCA_046704705.1 Candidatus Limnocylindrales bacterium
AATCCGCGCACGCCGAGCTTCCCGGCCACCAGCTGCTGCAGTGGCAGGAAGAGGATCGGCGTGACGAGGAAGGGCATCGCGACGTACGCCGCAGGATCGGCGTGGTGCTGCTCGTGACCCCAGCGCGTGATGGGCAGCCCAGGCACGTGGTACATCCAGCGGTGGAACGCGTATTCCGAGAGTGTCCAGAGGAACAGCCCGGCCGCGAAGAGGGCGGCGATCGCGACCGCGCCGACACGCAGGTGACCGGCGTCCCACCACAGGAAGAACAGCGCCAGGGATAGGTCGGTCAGATACGTCGCCCCGTAGTTGAATCGGGATTCCGAAAGCCGGATCAGCCACGAGTCCGGTCTGCTCGTAGTGGCGGGTGGCGCCGGCGTCCGAGTCACGGCGCGGTCGCGTCGGCGTGGACGTCCGCCGTTGATCGAGAACCTTCCGTGGTGAGCCAGGGTTGCCATCCTGAGGGAGATGAGCCTTTAAGGACTACCGCGTAATTTCCGTCGCTGCTGGGAGCACGACCCCAGGAGCCCGACCCGTTGCACCCGCCCACACAGCTGCATTACCCTGGCCCATCCGCGCGCTGTCGCGACAGCGGCGCCTCCCGACCCCCTCCCGGCTCAGCCCGGCGCCGGCGCCGAGGCCACGGACTCGCGCACTATCCGCCGGAGTCGGACGAGGCGAGCTCGCGTCGGGTCGCCCGGGACCGTGGCATGCCGCTCGGGATGTTCCGTCACGCACTCGTCGAGCGCCCGAGCCGCCGCGGCGCGCGACACGCCGACGCCGAGCAACTGCGTAGCCACCGACCCCGCGATGGTGCGCAGGCCGACCTCAGCGCCGAAGGTGCCGCGATATGCGCGCGAGAGTTGATTCGCCATGCGCTGCGCGGCGGCATCGGAAAGGACCGCGTGGCCCCGGGCGCGTCCCGCGCCGATCTTGATCACAGTATGCCCAGCACCGCTTCGTGGCGCGCCCGAATCTCCTGGCGCACCATGCGCAACCGCAGCCACGCGTTCACCAGCCTGCCCGGTCCCTCCAACAACACGAAGTTCGCACCGCGGCGGCGTCGCTCCGCCGCGGTGCGATCTGCAACCTCATATCCCATCAACACGTGGGCTTCCGTCAAGCCGACCTCGTCGAGTTGCATGAGCCAGCGGGCAACGCCCTTCTCCGGAATCAGCATGACCTTCACCTCGGATGACGTCGCCACGCTCGCTAGCGGTGACGGGGTGCCACGGCCTTCGGACGAAAAAGGGGCCCGCTCGGATTTCGGCAGGCCCCCGGATCGTTCGGAACTTGTCCACGCGCGTGGCGTGTGATTCGCTTGGGTGGAGTCTAGCCGGTCGCCGAACCGGCCGCAACAGACACCGACGGCTGGGGGCACCGCGGGGCCCGGTGGCAGCGGGTCTGAGCGAGGCCGAAGAGTCACACGACAGCCACAACACGACAAGCGCCGGCTGGCAAATCCTTCGGGCAAGTGATTCACCGATGCCCAGTTATCGCAGGTTTCCCCGCGTGACGGAGCATCAGCTTTCAAGACCGGTGCAATAGCCGTTCTGCCAGCCCTCCCCGGAACGTAAGATCGCGGGGCGGGGGACCTAGCGCAACGCAGACGCCGGGATGGCGGTCTACCCTACGCGTCCTCGCGGACTAGGACATCCCGGAGGTCAATGTGTGTGGCCAATCGGGCCGGCACCAAGACGCTTGCCGCGGCCGCGAGCCCGAGGATCAGCGTGGCGACACTGTACGTTGCTGCGTCATAGGGCGACACATGAAATAGCAGGGGCGCCAAGTAACGGGCGAGGGACACAACCAGGAGCGCACCACACGCGGCGCCCGCAATGGCGGTGGCAACCGTACTCCGCAACACCACCCAGACAATCGATCTCGCGGGGGCGCCGAGTGCCATCCGAATGCCGAGTTCCCGCGCGCGGGCGCGCACGAAGTATAGACAGATGGCGTAGATCCCGGCGCCGGCCAGCAACAAACCAACGATGCTTACGATGCCGAGAACGACCCACGCAGTATACAGGGGTTGGATGTCATGCGCTGCGAGCGCGCGGAGCGGTTGGACCACGGGGTGCGCGCCCATCATGCCTGTGGCGACAAGACGGCTCCGGACCTCGCGGACCCCGGTCTCGACGTTGCCCGAAACTCGAATGAACACATAGGCGCCGCGGTCAAGGAGATCAGGCCGCTGCGCGGCCGGAAGGAAATACTGCATCGCGGGCGCACGGCGCAGTCCGAGACCCGGTGGGTCGGCGACCACCCCGACGACTGTGAAGCACTGGAACGGCGGAGGTCCGACCTGAAGGCACTTGCCGAGTGGGTTCTCGTTGGGCCAGATCGCCCGGGCCATCGTCTGATCCAGCACCGTGACCGGTGGAGCGTGCGCCCCGTCGGCGTTGGTGAAAACGCGTCCGCGCAACAGAGTGGAACCCATAGCTGCAAAGTAGGACGGCGTCACTGCGGTCACGTAGAGCGCTGTGATCGTACGGCGACCCGCGCGCAATAGTTCGGGAACGTTCACGACGATCATCTCGAAATGATCGAGGGGGAGTGTCGACGCAAGCGCGACCTGCCTGACGACCGGGAGCTGAAGAAGGTCGTCTGATATCGACTGTTCAAAGGACAACGGAGCTTGCGCGACCGGCGAGCGGGCGGCTGACGTTGCGTCCGGAACGGCGGCGTAAAGCAGCCCGGGGAGGCTGATGCCGATGCGCGCGCTAAGCGTCGAGCGGAAACTCTTGGCGAAGAGCCCCGAGGTCACCAAGAGGGAGAACGAGAGCGCAACCTGGATCCCGATCAGCGCGTATTGCCACCCCGGCGTCTTGGTGGACCAGCGCGTGGATGGCGCTCCGCCGGTTCCCCTCCCGGTGACGCGCCACGTGTACAGGGCCGGGAGGACCATGGCGCCGGCTCCGGAGGCGGCGACGCCGACCATCGTGATCGCAACGGCGCGCCAATCCTGCGTTGGAGTGAACGACGTCCCCTGTTCGGAAAGCAGGCGGTAGGCGATGCCCGAGAATGCTGCCGACACGACAGCCGCGACGATCCCCCCAGCCACTGCCACCTGAGCGTTCTCGAACAGGTGCTGGGCAAGCAGTCGGCCGCGAGTCGCTCCGAGGGCGCGCTGGATTCGCACGCTTTCGGCGGCGCGCGTTGCACGTGCGAGCAACAGGATGGCGACGTTTGCGACGCCTATGAGGAGGATCGCTCCACACACCGTGGCCAACATGATGGCCAGGGGGAGATGAATCCCATCCGTGGCCCACTCTGGCGTCGCGACTGAAACAAAGCGAATGCGGGCCGATCCCGTGTTCGTCCGGGGCGATTCGTGCTCGGGGGTGCCCAACAGCACTCGAGCGATCCCAAGGCGAGCGCCGGCGGCAGCTACACCGGAGGGGACACGGACCAGCACCCGAAACGGGTAACCGATATGGAGATCGTACTGCGCTGACGACCGACCGTCCAACGCTGCGGCCCCCAGGGGTAGCCACAGGTTGGCGACTTCGCGATCGGCCCCGGTTACGCCCGGGGCCGCGATGCCGACGAGCGTGAAGACCCGTCCGCGAATTCGAAGCAGGGCCCCCAACCTCAATGGTTCGGTCTCGTCCATTTGCTGCCATAGCGTGTATCCGAGTACGACTTCGCGTCCGACGTCGAGCACCCCTCCGGGGGCCAAGCCGATGCCGCGGCCCTCTGCCATGGCGATGCCGGCGGTTGCGAAGTACCTGCTGCCCACGAAGGCTGCTCTGGCTTCGACACTGTCGGCCGTGGCGGAAGGCCCGACCACGCGGACGCTCACCGTGTCCGGCTCGATGAACGCGGCGCTCTGGACCTGCGGGGAAAGACTGGCGATCCCCTGAACTTGGAGAAGCGAGAAATCCCGTTGCGGCGTTTCCATCCCTTGCGAATCAAGTTCCAGAGTCGCAAGGTGGCCGGGGTCCGCTACGCCCACGGGCGGCGCCAACAGCAGGTGATCGAGGGCCTGGAAGACGGCCGTCGCGGCGCCAGTGCCGCAACCGAGCACGGCCACCGCGATCAGACTGAACACTGGCCGGTGCCACACTCGGCGGAGCCCGACGCGAACCTGCACGATGGGGATCATAGCGGCGGCAGCCCGTCCGGAAAGAAAGTGCGAGGTGCCCGAACAGCGGCCAGCTTCAACGTCGTGCCGTCGATGGCTCGACGGCCCGGTTCGCCCGCAACACACTGTCGAGCACTCGCAGCGACACCGCGCCCTGAATTCTCGTGTGTCCGAGGATCAGATTCGGCGTGCCGACAACGCCGGCGGCCACGCCAGCCTTGATATCGCGATCGATCGTCGAGGCGAAGGACGAATCACGGACACAGCGTCGGAACGCGGTGGAATCGCGAATTCCCGCCAGGTTCGCAAACGCCGTCCACCCGATGATGCCAAAATCTCTCTGATGCGCAAAGAGCACGTGCGCCATCGGGGCAAACCGTCCTTGGGCGCCTGCGCACTCCGCTGCCATCGCCGCCGCGAACGCCATGGGGTGAATAGTCGAAAGCGGAAAGTTCCGGTATATCACGCCAATCGAATCATGGTGTTCGGTGCGAAAAGAGTCCAGTACGGCCGAGAAGCGCGCACAAAACGGGCACTGGAAGTCCGAAAACTCGATGGCCTTTATCGGTGCCGACGCGACGCCGAGTACGTGGCTGTCCGACGTGGCCAGCGCGGTCGTACGCATGATCGGGAAGAAGACGGTCCTAGGAGCATGGGCATTCCGTAGCGGCGTGGCGCGTCTGGTGCGCCAATATGCGACGCCGCCGAGGAGTAGCGCCACAAGCACGAGGACCACCGTCGCCTGACGCGCGGCCCCGTCTTGGGGGTCGCTCATTGGCCGCGCAATCGAGCGGCGACGGCTGGCGCAAGGTCGCCCACCCCCACCCAACGGCGTACAATCGTGTCGCGGCTCAGGCGGATGGTTCGCTGCCCGCGCTCGACGTGATGCCGGAGGAGGATCAACTGGGGTATCGCGGGCTTGGCGTCGGGGTCGGACCAGATGTACTCAACTACCACCGAGTTCAACCAGTTGCGCCCGAACACCAATTCGTCGAACGTGCCGAATGGAGCAAGCCACGCTTTGCCGTCCGCGACGGAGCCGTCGAGTGACACCCCGACTGTGGAAAACGAGTCGCCGTGCGCGTGTGCGGCGACGCGAAGCGAGTCGATGAGCGCCGCGGTCGCCGGAATGAGTCCGTCGATCTTGCTGAACCCGCACGTCGGGGATCCGAACAGTATGGCCACTTCCTCGGCGTACACGGACGGCCTGAACTCGGTCGAGTATGCCTCGGTGGGGGAGGCAGCAGCGCGCCGGGTGGAAAGGTGATGGCGCAACCCGGCGGTAAGTACAGCGCCCACGAAGATGGCAACGACGGGGCCGAGCAAGGAAATCGGCCGCGCGAACACATGGGCGAACAGGCGCACGCTATTTGCCCCCGTGAGTGCCGCGAATGGCATAGACATCGGCGTGCAACGGCGCGACATCTTCCGTGCTGATCATCCAAGCGCCAGCGGCGCGCCGCATCATAGGGAGGTCCTGTTGGGCGCCGAGCGAATGACCATCTCGGATGCGCACGAGGATCGTCTGAAGGCCCCCACCGGGCGCAGCCAACCGTCGCACTTGCACGGCGACGGTATCCGGGGCGACTCCGAAAACGGAGACCACCGCGTCGCGCGCGGCGCCCTGCCACGACATCTGGACGCTGCTGTCGGGCATGGTTCGCAGGTCGAGCCCGGAGAACCCCGGGACCGCGAACTTCCACAGCAGGCTGCCGTTGGCGTGATAAGCCTCGACGAGCCCCGACGCCGCGAGTCCGACGACCACGGCATCGGCATCGCGCAAGCAGGTTAGGTGCCCGCCCGCGCCGATAAGCGCCGACCGAACGAAACGATTTGATCCCGGCGCCTCTCCAAACGATCTCCCGCGACCGCCGCTTAGCCCGTAAGCGTGGATCATGTGCCCCGCCTCATCCGCCAGCAGAAACACGGTGTCGCCGATGGCACAGAGGTCTTTGGCCATGGCCGCGCCAACGGAGACGTCGGCAACCTCGGCGAGCGTCGTGGGCGATTTCCAGCGATAGGCGTGTACCCGGCCGCCGAACGCGTCGTACACGAGTAATCCGTCGTCACGATAAGGCGCCAGGAGGAACCCCGCCACGTGGGAGGCGGCATTCGCCGGGGTGAGGACGAGGGTCGTTCGGAGCTGACCAGATCTGGTGAACGCGTAGACCCGGTCGCTGCGAGCGTCCAACAAGTAACTCGTGCCGCGAGCGGTGATCGCGACGTCTCGACGAGAACTCGGTTGCACTTGCCCTGGCGGGATGGTCGCTTCGTGTTCGATATGCAGACTCGGTGCCGCGGCGGCAGGCGTGCCCTGGGCCCCGAGCGACATGGCGAGTATCGTGGACAGGACGGCGGCGCCCAGCGGGGCGGCATAGTGCGTGGCATGGCCCATCAGGAGGCGTCCGGAAGCGGAGGGGACATCACAGCGCGATGCGGGCAAGGCTACTGTGGGTTGCAGCTACTGGGTTGACAGGAGGTATCGTTTCCACCGCCGCACAGGTTGCAGTTCTGGCCCGTTTCCGCTGAGCAGTAGAGGTCGAGTGTATTCAGGTCGAGTGTGCACACTTCGTTGTTGCAGGGAGGAGGTGCCGCGTGCGCGCTCGGCGAAAACACGAGCACCCCCGCGCTGCCGATCGCAACGCATGCGGCGGTTTGAATGATGAAGTGCAGTCGTTTGTGCATGGCCAATCTCCGAGAAGGTGTGGAGTATCTGTGACGTCCGCCTCCGACTCTGCCGCCATCTTCTGGGAGCCACGCGGTGCGAATTGGTTTAGTGACGGAGGGTCGGCGCTGTGGCGGAGGTCCTCAGAGCGCTCCCGCGCATTCAATCGGGGACGCAGCGAGAAATCGAGATGCACGTAGGGCTATCAGCTGTTCCGGCAAAGCCACAATAAGTGTTCGCTTGATATTCGCAGTAGAGTTCAAGCGTCTCTGGGTTGATCGTACAGACGGTGTTGTAGCAGCTTGGCAGGGCGGCCCTCACAGGCGGGGCCAGAAGTAGAAACGCTGAGCCGCCGATAATCGCATACGCTAGCAGGCGAATCACGCGCAGCAACAAGACGCTGTCAGATGTCATCGACTTGTGTATCGGAATGCGCGAGGGGTACGTCCCCGCGGCGTGTGGACTGGACCGGCCGTCCAGTCATTCGTTACTACCACGAAGTGGCGCTCCAGCGTTGCGAGTTGGCCTGCCGACGCATGTGTGCGGATGCCCTGGATACCCTGGTGCACGGTCGCCTTGACGGTTCCCTCCGCAATCTTCATGCGGCGCGCGATCTGGCGAGTGTTCTGGCCGCCGAAGAAGCGGAGGATGACGGCGGTGCGTTGCCTCGGGGGGAGGGCCATCACGAGATCCGCCATGGTGTCGGCAAGGTCGATCCACGCCGATGTCGGCTCGGTTTCCAGTCCATCCTCAACGGGGGCCGGGAGGTCACGAACATCCGGGATGGCGACATAACGCCGATTCACTCGCGCCGTCCGGAGGCAGATCGTCCGCGTAAGGTGAAGGAGCCAGCCGAGCGGGTCATGGTCACCCCTCCATTGGTCATGCTTCTCCCACGCCAGCGCCCAGACGCTCTGAAGCACATCGTCAACTTCAGTCGCATCGCGGGCATAGCGCCACGCGTATGCGCGGAGCTTGGCCTCGCACTGCGAGACAACGGCGACGAAAGCGTCGTGGTTCCCGCGACGAAATGCCGACGCCAGCGCCGACGGCGACAACGAGTCATGCTGGAGGGGGCGGCCAGCTGGCGTGGACATGTGCTCGGCCAAGGGTTGCGGAAACTCCTATGGGCAGACGGCACCCGTGCCAAAGCGTTGCGAACGCGTATGCCGGCCGCAAGAGAAGGGCCGGGGCCTTTACGCCATCTTTGTGTATCACTGGAGCCAGGCAGGACTCCCTGAGGCGACCGCCAAATCGCCCTCAGGGCCTCCCAGATGCGCGGCGCCAGGGTGGCCAACGAGCGGCACGTCGCCGTGGAACTGTGTGCCAGCGGACCTGAACGGCGCCAAATAGCCACATCGCTGCCACAATCATCCCGGCCGCGCGTCAGTGATCGAGTCGGCAATTGCAGCGGGCACATAGACTTGGCCTTAGTGCCGCGATCCGATTCGGCACCTGCTTTCAAGACCGGTGCAATAGCCGTTCTGCCAGCCCTCCTACCGAATCCAATCTAATGACGGCGAGCAGCCGTCGCGGCAACGGCGGGCCACGGCGGCAGCGACTAGATTCCGCACCGGTCCCTCACCCCTCGCGGATCAGCACGCGGCGCGCCGGGCGACGCCGCCCATTTCGAACGCGACGAGCCATTCATGTGCGGAATTGCCGGGTTCTGGTCAGCGGTTCCCATGGAGCGCGGTGTGCTGCCGGTGTTCACGGACATGCTGGCGCACCGGGGCCCCGATGGCGCCGGCTACCTGACGGCCGATCACGAACGGCTCGGACTCGGACACCGGCGCCTGGCGATCATCGACCCCGGCGCCGGCGCGCATCAGCCCATGCGCTCCGCCGACGGGCGGTACGCCATGATCTACAACGGCGAGATCTTCAACTTCCTCGAGGTCCGCGACGACCTCCGGAAGCTCGGCCGCGAATTCAGATCCGACTCCGATTCCGAAGTGCTCCTCGCGGCGTTCGCGGAATGGGGGCCGGAGTGCCTGAACCGCCTGAACGGCATGTGGGCGTTCGCGATCTGGGACGACCGCAAGCGCACGCTGTTCCTGGCCCGCGACCGCTTCGGCATCAAGCCGCTGTATCTGCTCCGGACCGCCGACGGGCTGGCGTTCGCCTCCGAGCCGAAGGCCTTCGCGGCGCTGCCATGGCAATCCGTGACCACCGGTGCCGTTCCCTCCATCAGCGGTCCCGGCGACGTCACCGAACTCTCCCCCGGGACGCACGTCACGCTCGCGTCCCCGACCGACGCCGTCGCCGCGAAGACCTGGTGGCATCCGCTCGACCACGTCCATGCGGAGACGACCTCGTACGCGGAACAGGTCGAGCGCTTCCGCGACCTTTTCTTCGACGCCTGCCGCATTCGCCTGCGCAGCGACGTCACGCTGGGAACGGCGATCAGCGGCGGACTCGACTCGTCGGCGGTGCTCGCCGCGGTGTACCGGCTGGGAAGCGATGCGGTCGCCCGACGCCCCGCCGACTGGTCCCGCGCGTTCCACGCCTGGGTGCCGGGATCCGCCCACGACGAGATGGCGTACGCCAATGCGACCTGCGAGAAAGTCGGCGTCGAGCCGACCGTGGTGGACATTCTCCAGCGGTGCAACGCCGACGACGTGGACGAGTACCTGTACCTCACCGAGGGCATGCCGCTCACCAACCTCCCGGCCTGGTACCTCTACCGGACCATGCGAGAGGCGGGGCTTCGCGTGTCGCTGGACGGTCAGGGCGCCGACGAGATTCTCTGTGGCTACGCGTCCGACGCCATTCGCGCCCTCATCGTGGACGGATCATGGGTGCGCCGCCCTCATCGCACGCTCGACATGGTGCGCACCACGCGCGACCTGCTGCAGGGCAGCCCATACTATGAGATGCACCCCGCCGAGCTCTATCTGCTCCCGTTCGGGGTCCCGGACCGGATCGCGAGCCGCCACCGGCAGCTGCGGTTCATCGTCCCCCCGTATCAGGGCACGCGCGCGATGGTCGAACAGGCGACCACGCTCCCGCCGCTGAACGCCGTGCTGTTTCTCGCGGTCAACCAGGCGATCCGAAGTCTGCTCGACCGCTACGATGTGCTGAGCATGTCGAACGGTCTCGAAATCCGCATGCCGTTTCTGGACTGGCGGCTCGTATCGTTCGCCCTCTCCCTCCCCGCCACGAGCATACTCGGCGGCGGGTTCACGAAGCGCGTGCTCCGGGATGCGATGGCCGCGTATCTGCCCGAGCAGGTCACGCATCGCAAGCCGAAGCTGCAGTTCCAGGGCCCGGTACAGGGACTTCTCACCGGGCCGCTTCGCCCGTGGGTGGACGCGCGCGAAACCTTTGCCCGAAGGGTCGCCGATCTCGAGCGCACGCACGCCTCTCCTCGGGAGTGGAGATTCGGCGCCGCCGGGATGGTGCGGGAATGGGTGGCGGACTCATACCCGCGCATGGCGCGCGAAGCGGCGCAGCGGCTCAGGCAGCACCATCTCGCGAATCCCCGGGACGCGGCTCAGCG
>JBJKRK010000263.1:0-3311 GCA_046704705.1 Candidatus Limnocylindrales bacterium
GCCTGCAGGCGTTCCGCCGGCGCCGCCCGTCTTCCTGCTCGCCAACGCGCTGTTGCGCTTCGCGCTCGGCGTGTACCGGGTCCAGCTCATCGTCGAGCACGCCGAGCGGCTTCCGCGCGAGCCCGGCGTCATCATCGCGAGCAACCACCTCTCGGCGACCGATCCACCCCTGATCTGCCTTGCGGTCCAGCGTGCCTGCGGGCGGCGCGTCCGCTACATGGCGAAGGCCGAGGTGATGGCCGCCCCGATCCTGGGCAGGATCCTGCACGCCTACGGCGGGTTCGCGGTGCGGCGGGGTCGGCCCGACCGGGAGGCGTACCGGATGGCCCGCGAGGTGCTGGCCACGGGCGACTGGCTCGGGCTCGCGCCCGAGGGGACGCGCAGCCGCACCGGAACGCTCGGCGAACCCAAGCCGGGGGTCGCGCTGCTCGCGATGCGGAGCGGCGCGATCATCGTCCCCACGGCCATCTGGGGCAGCGAACGCGTCTGGCCTGTCGGGGCGCACGTTCCCAGGCCATTTCGGACGGTGCGGATCAGGTTCGGCGAGCCGTACCGGGCCGACCCCGCCGAGCCGGACGACACGCTGGCGCACGAGGACGAGGCCGTGGATCGAGAGGGCCCCACAGGCGCGCACCTCGCCGGGGAGGCGGTCGGGGCCGTCAGCGGTTCACCCGCGATGACAGCGGACGGGGCATCCGGGCTCCCGGCGACCAACCGGAACCCGGCGAAACGGCGTCACCGCGACGCACTCGACGCGGCGAGCGAGGACCTGATGCGCCGCATCGCCTGCCTGCTTCCGCCGGCGTACCGGGGCCGCTTCGACTGAGCCACGCCGGCGCGCCCGTCTTGCGACCCCTGTGCGCTGCGCCGTGAAGGGCACCGCCGACCCGCCGTGAAAGGCACCGCCGACCCGCCGGGATGCGCGCGACAGGCACCAGGGAGGGCGGCGGAGCCGAGCTCCCCGCCGCCCTCCGGTGTGTGGCGCCGTTCCGCCGTCAGGCCGGCGTTCCACGGCCTGCGGACGTGGCAGCCCGGCGCCCAGAACTGAGGAGACACGCGGCCACGGGCGGTGCCTGCGCCATGGCCGCCGGTGAGGGTGCGGGCCGCCCGTGAGCGTGGAGACCGCCGGTCAGAAGGACTCCAGGTAGCGCTCGACCTCCCACGCGCTGACCTGCGTCCGGTACTCGTCCCATTCGGCCCGCTTGGCCTCGACGAAGTGACCGAGCACGTGATCGCCCAGCGCCTCACAGATCACCTGGTCGCGCTCGAGCTCGGAGATCGCGTCGCCGAGCGTCCCAGGGAGCTGGCGGATCCCCCGCTCGGCGATGCGGGAGCTGTCCATCTCGTAGAGGCTCTCTTCGACCGGGTCGGGCAGCTCGAGGCCTTTCTCGATGCCGTCCAGCCCGGCGGCCAGCATCACGGCGAACGCCAGGTACGGGTTCGAGGAGGGGTCCGGGCAGCGCAACTCGACGCGGGTCGCCTCCACGCTGCGGCCAGGCGACACCATCGGCACGCGGATCAGGGCCGAGCGGTTGATGCGCCCCCAGGTGAGGTACGTGGGCGCCTCATAGCCCGGCACGAGCCGCTTGTACGAGTTCACCAGCGGCGCGAGCACGGCGATCATGCCGCGTGCGTGCGTGAGCAGGCCGGCCATGTAGCTCCGCGCGACGTCGGAGAGACCGTACTTGCTCGCTGGATCCGCAAACGCGTTGCGGCTCAGCGCCACGTTGTACAGGCTCTGGTGTGTGTGCATCCCCGAGCCGTTGATGCCGAAGATCGGCTTGGGCATGAAGGTCGCGTAGAGGTTGTGCAGCTCGGCGATCGCCTTGAGCGTCACCTTGAACGTGACGGCGTTGTCGGCCGTGTGCACCGCGTCCGAGTACTCGAAATCGATCTCGTGCTGACCGGGCGCGACCTCGTGATGCGCCGCCTCGACGACGATGCCGAACGCCTCCAGGGCGTTCACCATGTCCTCGCGGACCTCCTGGGCCAGGTCGGTGCTGGAGTCGAAGTACCCGGCCTGATCGTGGGGCAGCGGGCGGATCTCGCCACCGTTGTCCCGCCGGAAGAGGAAGAACTCCAGCTCCGGGCCGGTGTTGAAGACGTACCCCAGCCTGGCGGCCCGCTCCATCTGCCGCTTCAGGATGAAGCGCGGATCTCCGGCGAACGGCTCGCCCTTGGGGGTGTAGACGTCACAGATGACGCGTGCCGTCCCCCGACTGCCGAGCGGCCCGGCGCCCAGTTCGCCGTGGCCCGGCCGCCAGGGAATCTCGGCAAAGGTGTCCATGTCGGGCTTCAGGTACTGGTCGCTCTCGGCGATGCGGGTGAAACCCTCGATCGAGCTGCCGTCGAACCACGTACCGTGGTCGATCGACTCGCTCAGCTGGTGCAGCGGGATGGTCACGTTCTTGACGTGCCCGATGATGTCGGTGAACCAGAGCTGGACGAAGCGGATGTTGTGTTCTTTCGCCGCCTCGATCTTCGCCTTCGCGTTCAGTCCTTCGATCTCGATCGTCATCTGCTCGGTACTCCGATCGCTGGGCACGCCCCATTGGGCGCTCTGCACCATGCCGGCAAGTGTATCCGCGCAACACCGGTCCGTGGTGCGCGGCGAAATGCCGTCATGCGTCGCTGTTTTGGTCAGTTAGCACAAGGCGGATCGCGAGCAACAGCGCGAGCCGGAGTTCCGGGTCGTCCAGGTGCCAGCCGGTGGTCGCTTCGATGCGGCGGGCGCGATACAGCAGCGTGTTGCGGTGGATCCCGAGCACTTGCGCGGCGACGGCGGCGCTCGGCTGCTCGAGCAGCGCCCGGAGCGTCTCGAGTCGCTCGCGACGCTCCGCGGGCCGTGCGTCCAGCAACGGCGCGAGGAGCGCCTCCGCGTGGCGGACGCCACCGGGCAGGCTGTGCAGTGCGCCCAGCAGGCGATACGCCGGCAGGTGGTCCGCGCGCACCACGGATCCCGCGGCTCCCTGGCGGAAGCCGCGTTGTCGTCGGGGCATGACCTCGACGGCCTCGAGCGTCGATCGCGCTTCCGCCTCCGCCTCTGGCCGCCGGTCCGGCTCGCGGAACGGGCGCGACAGGGCAACCGGCCGGCGCACGATGGCGGCGACCTGTTCCGCGGCGGAAAGGCCGAGCGGATCTCCGGCCTCCGGGGCGACGACCAACCGGAGCTCGAGGCTCGAGACATCACCGCGAAGCGCCGCCCGGCCGGGCGGGAATGCGCGCCGCACGCGATCGCGCAGCGTCTCGCGCTCCGCGACGTCCGGCTCGCCGCCGGCGCCGACCTGGCGGGCCACCAGCACCACCCAGGG
>JBJKRK010000264.1:0-14843 GCA_046704705.1 Candidatus Limnocylindrales bacterium
CCGTGGCCATGACGAGGCGTTTCATCGTTTCCCCTTTGCGGGACGCTGCTGACGGACGCTGGCGTCGACCGATTCCGTGTGGCGGCGTCCTCCGCCATCGGGGCCTGCGAACCACGTTCGCTGTCACGGGGGACGCTACGCGCGGGGAATCGCGCGTCCAAGCCGGGCAGCCCGAGAATCGAGGGTGGGGTTATCCCCAGTGGCGAGTGCACCTGTCCGTGGCCGCCGCGACGGTGCATCATCGGCACGTGAACGATCGTGCGATGCGGGTGGTGATCGCGGAGGATTCCGTGCTGCTGCGCGAGGGCCTGGCCCGCCTGATCGAGGATTCCGGCGCTGTCGTGGTCGCCGCGGTGGGAGACGGCCCATCGCTGATCGCGGCCGTGGAGGAGCACCGCCCCGATGTCTCCGTGGTCGACGTGCGCATGCCGCCTTCGCAGCGCGACGAGGGGCTGCGCGCCGCGATCGAGGCGCGTCGACGTGTGCCCGGATCGCCGGTCCTGGTCCTCAGCCAGTACGTCGAACGCCAGTACGCGACCGAACTCCTGGCCGACGGCGCGGGGGGCGTTGGCTACCTGCTGAAGGACCGCGTCGCCGACGTCCGCGAGTTCGTCGAGGCGCTGCGTCGCGTGGCCGCCGGAGGGACCGCGCTCGACCCGGAGGTGGTCGGTCAGCTCATGGTCCGTCGTCGGCGCGACGACCGCCTCACCTCGCTCACGCCCCGCGAGCGTGAGGTGCTCGGCGCCATGGCCGAGGGCCGCACGAACGTGGGGATCGCGGCTGCGCTGGGCATCACTGAGGGCGCGGCCGAGAAACACATCAGCAACATCTTCGGCAAGCTCGACCTGCCCGACACGGCGAGCGATCACCGGCGGGTGCTGGCGGTGCTCGCGTACCTGGGGGCGGACACGTAAGCGGGCGGCCCGCAGGTGACACTGCCGGCGGGCGGCCCGGTCGACGGCAGCGGCACCAGCGGCACGGGGCGGCGGCGGCCGGCTCTGTCGCCAGCGGCCAGCAACGACCCGCACCCATCGCACACGGAGGGGCGGAATATCACCTGCTCCACACTGATGCGACCGGGTTCGGCATTCGCCCCGCGGTCTCCTGTCGATTTCGCGCCCGGCCGTTCGTGTAGAGCGTGAGCAGCCGGCACAGGGCCGGCGTCAGACTGGATACGAAGGAGCGGTCAGATGAAGCAGTACCTGTTGAGCGTCATCACACCGAGCGGCGTGGAGCCACCGCCGCCCGAGGTGCTGGGACCGATCATGGAGAACGTTCGCGCCCTCAATCAGGAGCTGAAGGACGCCGGCGCCTGGGTGTTCGCGGGCGGGCTGAACTCGCCGAGCACGGCCACCGTCATTCGTCCCCAGGGCGGCGAGTTCCTGTTGACGGACGGTCCGTTCGCCGAAGGCAAGGAGTACCTGGGCGGCTTCTCGATCATCCAGGCGCCGGACCTGGACGCCGCGCTCGCGTGGGGGCGCAAGCTCGCAGGGGCGACCACGCTGTCGATCGAGGTGCGGCCGTTCGTCGACGAGCCCGCGAGCTGAGGGCACTCGGGCGGTGTCGAAGCCCTCCCGGCGGCTGCTCGCGCCGGAGATCGCGGGCGTCTTCCGCGCCGAGTACGGCCGTGCCGTCGCGGTACTCGTCCGTGACTTCACGGACATCGACCTTGCCGAGGAGGCAGTCCAGGACGCGTTCGCGGAGGCAGTCCGACGCTGGCCGGCCTGCGGACTGCCACCCAGTCCGGCCGGCTGGATCATCACCACCGCCCGTCGCCGGGCGATCGACCGCGTTCGCCGTGAGGCGACCCGGGACGACCGTCATGCGGAGGCCGCCCGGCGCAATAGCCCCGACGAACGCAGGGGAGAAGGCCCCGTGGTCGACGATCGGCTGCGGCTGATCTTTACCTGCTGTCACCCCGCGCTCGCGCTGCCTGCGCAGGTGGCACTGACGCTCCGCCTCCTGGGCGGGCTGACGACGCCGGAGATCGCCCGGGCATTCCTGGTACCCGAGGCGACGATGGCGCAGCGGCTGGTCCGGGCGAAAAGCAAGATTCGCGACGCTCGCATCCCGTATCGCGTCCCCGACGAGGCCGAGCTGCCGGCGCGACTGCAGGCTGTGCTGGCCGTCGTGTACGTGATCTTCAACGAGGGGTACACGGCGAGCTCCGGGGAGCGCCTCGTCCGCGACGATCTCTGCGCGGAGGCGATCCGGCTGGGGAGGCTGCTGGTCGAGCTCATGCCCGACGAGCCGGAGGTGCTCGGCCTCCTGGCTCTGATGCTTCTCGTCGTGTCGCGGCGTGCCGCCCGGATGACCCCCGAAGGTGGGATGGTGTTGCTCGCCGACCAGGACCGGGGTCGCTGGGACCGCGACCTGATCGCCGAAGGCCAGGCGCTCGTCCGTCGCTGCCTTCGCATCGGCCGGCCGGGTCCCTATCAGCTGCAGGCGGCCATCAATGCCGTGCACAGCGATGCGCCGACCGCCGAATCCATCGACTGGGGCCAGATCCTGCAGCTCTACGATCGGCTGATGGCTCTCACGGCGAGCCCGATCGTGGCGCTCAACCGGGCAGTCGCGGTGGCCGAGATCGACGGACCAGGCACGGCGCTGCCGCTCGTCGATGCGCTCGACCTCGAGCGGTACTACCTGTGGCACGCGATCCGGGCAGATCTTCTGCGGCGCCTGGGTCGGGTGGGCGAGGCGCGGGCCGCGTACGACGCGGCGCTTCAGCGCACCGACAACGCCGTCGAGCAAGCGTTCCTTCACCGACGTCGAGACGCGTTGACGGAACCGGGTTGAGCACAGCGGGTGTCGGGCGCACGCCCGGCCGCCCTGCCCGCTCACGCCGGCCGTACGCCCGGCCGCCCCCGTTCGCCGCTCAGGATTGCGACGGGCAGAGCAACTGGCTGGCCAGCCCGGGCAGGTCCGGGTCGGAGCCGGATCGGAGGTTCAGGGCGATCACCACGCCGTCGGCGCCCTCCGCGGAGACCATCGCGATCGACTGCGTGCCGTTGACGGAGCCGCCGTGGCCGTAGAACGTCCCGCACGGCAGTGCGTAGGTTGCCAGGCCCAGGCCATACGTGCCGATCGTCGGCCGCTTCATCTGCTCGACGAACTGCGTCGGAAGCAACCGCCCGGAAACGATGGCCTGCGTGACCGTGAGCAATTCGTCGGCCGTGGAGATGACGCCGCCATTCCCACCATTGCCGAAGGCGAGCAGATCGTCCGTCAGGTCGACCAGCGAGCCGTCGTCCGCGTCCGTGCCGTAGCCACGGAACTCAGGCGACGCGGTGTCCGGCGGCGCGATCGTCGTGTGTCGCAGCCCGAGCGGTTCGACGATCCGGCCCCGGAGAAGGTCGGCCAGGTGCTGCCCGGACGCCTTCTCGACCACCATGGCGGCGAGCTGATAGCCGATGTTGCTGTAGTGGTAGGCCTCCCCGGGGGCGTTGTATCGATCGTGGGTCTCGGCCAGCGCGACGAGGAGCCGATCCGGCACGATGACTCGCTCGCCGACCTGGTACCGGGCCAGCAGCGACCGTGCCTCGTCCCGGAGGGCCGGGTCCGCCAGCTTCTCGAAGTCGGCGACCGGATCGCCGTCGTTGCCCTCGTCGAAGATGCCCGCGGTGTGGTCGAGCAACTGGCGCACGGTGACGGGCGGGTCGGGGCGGAGGACACCCGGCAGGATATCGCCGACGACATCGTCGAGGGCCAGTTGGCCGCGTGCCACGGCATCGAGGACGAGAGAGGCCACGATGGGCTTCGTGATGCTCGCGATGCGGAAACGGGTCGTGGCGGTGATTGCCGTCCCGGCGGTGTCGGCCGCACCGGATCTCGCGCTGAGCTCCGTTCCCCCCAGCCGCAGCACGGCGAGGGCGCCGGGGGCGCCGTAGGACTGCCGTGCGTCGTCGAGCCGTGCCTGCAGGTTCGGGAGGGGCTGCGCGGACGCCCGCGAGGCGGAGGCGGCAGCAGCCGGCAAGGCAGTCCGCTTCACGTGTCCGTCGCTCGGGTTTCCGGTCCCGGTGCAGGCGGCGACCGTCGGCAGGAGCGCCAGGAGCAGCGTGGCCGCGCGAACGATCCCTCGCATCGTCGGGCGAGGATCGATCGCGTCGACGTGCCGGCACAGAGCCCAAGGTCCGGTTCGTGCCCCGCATGCGGCCCGAGTCGCCGTGACATCCGGCGGGCGGCCACACGTTCGTCGGCGGCGGGGGTTGGCTCCGGGGGAGCGCATCGACCCCGTTCTACAGGTCGACCTCTCCTGTGACGCGCGTCGCGGCGTCTCCCCCGACCCAGATGTCGGCCGCGCCGGCCCCCGAGACGTAGACGCGACCCGCCCGGCCGAGGGCACCGCCCTGACTCGCCACATAGGGGAGCGTCGCGCGCCCGCTCGCGACGAGCCACTGCCCGAGCGATGCGTTCAGGCTGCCCGTCACCGGATCCTCCACGGTGGCGCCATCCTTCGGAAAGAACGCCCGGACCTCGAACGCGAAGGGGGATCCCGGCGGATATGGCCCGACGACGCCCAGGTCGAAGTCGACGAAACCCGGCTGGAGGCGGAGCACGGTGTCCGCGTCCGGCAGCAGCGCCGCGACCCACCCGGGACCGTTGTCGACCCACTCGGCCGCGACGATCCAGGCACGGTCGATGCGAAGCACCGACGCGATCCGAGCGATCGTCGCCTCGTCGGCGGGTCCCGATCGACGCAACGGCGGTGCCGCGAACGCGAGTCTGCCCTCCGCCCGGCGCAGCTGGATGCGCCCAGCGCCGCACTCCTGGACGATGACGCCGGGCCGGCGCGGCCTCCCGCCCGCCTCGAGCCAGGCGTGGCACGTGCCGATCGTCGGGTGGCCCGCGAAGGGCAGCTCCTCGACCGGCGTGAAGATCCGCACCCGGTAGTCGGCGTCGGGATCGTCGGCCGGCAGCACGAAGGTCGTCTCCGACAGGTTCATCCAGCGGGCGAAGCGCGCCATCTCCTCGTCCGTCAGTCCAGCGGCCTCGAGCACGACGGCCAGCGGGTTGCCCATGCAGGGATCGGCGGAGAACACATCCAGCTGTCGAAACTGCCGGCGCATGCGGATCCTCCCATCGTGTCGTCCTGGTGACCGGACTGATTATTCGCCAGAGCGCGGCGGCACAGGCCGGCGCTGTCCCGGGCAGGCCAGGGCTGCCCCGAGACGGTGCCGCCACTGCGCAGCAGCTCTCGGGTCGGGGCTGTCCCGAGACGGTGTACCTGACGGCTTCTGACACCTCCCGTGCGATGATCCGGTCGTGACCGAAAGCATCCCACCCGAGGCGTTCCTTGCCGCGTACCCGGAAGCGACGCGCGAGGGCGCAGCGGTCTTCCGCGCGCTGGTCCGGCGCGCGATCCCTACAGTGTCAGAGCGGGTCCGCCTGGGCTGGCGGATCATCGGCTACGACGTCCCGCACCGGCGGCGCGGGGTGTACTTCGCGTGGATCATGCCGCAGGTCGAGCACGTCCACCTCGGATTCACGTACGGCGTGCTGATGCACGATCCGGACCGGCTGCTCGAAGGCGATGTCACGCGGGCACGTTGGGTGACACTCGTGCCCGGCCAGCGTCTTGCCGACGCTCCCAGGGTGGAGGCACTGGTCCGTGAAGCCGCGCGGGTCGCGCTGCTCCCGCGCCAGGTGCGGCTTGCGAGCCTGCTCGACCGGGAAATGCTCGGCACATCCCGGCGCTGAACCACATCGCAGGGCGGGCGCAGCCCCGGCGGCTGCGCGGCAGGCGCCGCCCGCTCGCGCACGAACTCGCGCTCAGCGCCGTTGCGCGCGGCGGCGGCCTGTCGGTCATCGTGCCGCAGCCCATGTTCTCCCCGTCGATCGAGCGCGAGGCGCCGGAATCGACATCCGGGCGTCACGCAAGGACGAGGCGCATGCAGGACGCCGGTACAATCGGCTGCACCTGGGACCCGGAGGAGGCGGCATGACACCGGACCGGCTGCTCGCGTTCTCGCTGCTGGCGCTGGCGGTGATCGTCGTGCCGGGCCCCAGCGTCCTGTTCGTCGTCGGCCGCGCGCTCTCGCACGGCCGACGCGCGGCTCTCGCGACGGTGCTCGGCAACGCGCTCGGCGAGTACGTCCAGGTCATCGGCGTCGCAGTGGGCCTGGGCGCGTTCCTGTCCCGTTCGGACGTCGCGTTCGCGCTGGTGAAACTCGCGGGCACCGCGTACCTCGCGTACCTGGGCGTCCGGACCATTCGCGGGCGCGGCGCCAGTGTGCCCGAGTTCGCCAGCCCCGGAGGCGGCTCCACCCGTGGCCGCACAGTCCGCGACGGGCTCGTGGTGGGTCTGACGAACCCCAAGACGACCGTCTTCTTCGCGGCCGTCCTTCCGCAGTTCGTGACCACGTCGGCGGGCGCCGCACCGGTCCCGCTGCAGATGCTCTTCCTCGGTGCGCTGTTCATGGGCATCGCGCTTGTGTCCGACAGCCTGTGGGCGCTCGCCGGCAGTCGGGCGCGGGACTGGTTCGCCCGCTCGCCAGACCGACTCGAACGATTGCATGCCGCGGGCGGGCTGGTGATGCTCGGCCTGGCCGCGCGACTGGTGCTGACGAGCAGAACCGACTAGGCCGCCGCTGCCGGACCGCGTGGGTGGCTGTGCCGCGCGCACTTCGGCGCGGCCAGACTACGATCCCCCTGTCGTCACCTGGCCACTCCCGCGCAGGCCGTTCGTGATCTGCGGCAGGACGGAGGTGCCGAACGGCGTTCCGCCGGACGTGCCGGACACGCCCGAGTCGAGGCCGCTGCCGGTGCTGGCGTTGCTGCTCCCGGCAGCCGCGGAGCTGCTCGATCCGGCGGGCGACGCTCCGCTGGAGGCAGTACGCGGTTGGAGCGCCGCCGCGCCGGTCGAGGCGTGCCCTGCATAGGTGGCGGCGGCGAGACCCCCGAAGCCCAGCACGGCGGCGATACCGGTGAGGGCAGCGCCGAGCGTGATCGCCCGAAGACGCCGCAGTGCCTCGTCTCGATGAAGAGGGGAGGGATGGCGTGTCGTGTTCATGTGTCGAGTGTCCTCTGGCGGCCTTGCGATTCGGTTACGCCTGCAAGCGCACCTCCGCGTGCGCCACCACCCCGCGGCCTCTCCGCTGCGGCGGGCCCGAGGTCGCGCAGCCGTAGCGCGAGGACGGGGCACACGTCCGCCGCACGCCGGGCATGCTCGAGGAGCGCGGAGGGAACGGGCGCCGAAGAGATGACCGGGTAGCCCCAATCGTCCAGGACGATCAGCTCCGGAAGGAGTTCGGCGCACATGCCGTACCCATCGCAGCGGATCGGATCGAGGCGGAGCTGCTTTGCCATCTCACGCCGCCTCCGCGCACCCGGCAGCACACCCCAGGTGCGCCTGATGCCGTCGGAAGTCGTCGCCGAAGACGGAGAGCGCGCTGCGCAGCAACGCGACCGCGCCATCGGGGTGATGGCACGCCCCACGTCCTTCGATCGTGCCGGCCCAGCGCTCGATGCGGGCCAGATCGTCGTCTGTCGAGGCGTCGTCAGCGAGGCGCCGCGTCGCCTCCGCAATGGCCGCCAGGCCGAACACGCAGGGTCCGCACTGCGCCGCGCTCTCGCCGGCCATGTATCCCATGATCTCGGCCGTCGCGCGCACGCCGCACGTCTCCGGCCCCGCGAACGAGACGATCCCGCAGCCGAAACCGGAGCCGCGCAACCGGAGGATCGCGGGATCGAGCGGCATCTGCAGCGCCTCCGGGAGGGCGCTCCAGCCGCCGAAGTAGCCGCCCAGGAGCACGGCGCCGCCCCGAGGACGTCGCGGGATGGAGGAGATGCCGGTTGCTGTCCGGCCTGCCCCCGCGTTGCCGGCGAGGGCCGCCACCTCGGCAATGGTCGTGCCGTACTCGATCTCCCGGACGGTCAGGCGGGACCGTTCCGTGCTCAGCGTGATGAGTGCAGTGCCGGGTGTTCCGGTGCGCCCGGCCGCGCGATACCACGCATCACCGAAGCGCGCGATGAGTGCGGCCTGGGCGAGGCTCTCGACGTTCTGCACGAGCGTGGGCCGGCCATCCACGCCGTGCTCGTGCGGGCGCTGCTCGAGGAAGGTGGGCCGCGCGTCACCGGCGTTGATGAAGTGGATGGCCGCGGTGGCTTCTCCCGCGACGTACCCGACCGGAGGCGTCACCAGGCGGACCCGGAGGTCGAAGTCGTCGCGGCGTTCGTTCACGGCACGTGTCAACGCCCGGCGGGAGTCGCCGTGTTCGCTGCCCACGTACAGCACGATCTCCCTGGCGCCGACCGCGTCCGCGGCGAGGAGCGCCCCATCCAGCACGAGATGCGGCCTGAACGTCATGAGGGCGCGATCCTTCGCGCTGCGGGGTTCCCCCTCGGCGCCGTTCGCGACGACGACTGCATCGCCCGCTGACCGCGCGGCCACGGCACGCCACTTCTGCCCGACCGGGAACCCGGCGCCGCCCCGACCGAGCAGGCCACTGGCCTCGAGCAGCGGAATGCTCTCGCGTCGCTCACGCCGAGAAGGCAGTCCTCCGAGCCGTGTCCGGTGCGCCTCGAGGGACTCGGCTCCCGCAACGGGCGGGGGACCGGCAAGGAGACGCGGCGTGAACCCGACGCTGGATGGATCTGCCGTACGGCGCACCGTCATCGGATCACCCCGCGACCGGATGCTGCGGATGCGACGACCCTCGCGAGGTCGGCGGGATCGCGTCGGGGGTCGAGGCGCCACATGATCGCGAGCCCGACGGCGGTGAGGCAGGCGGCGTCGAGCCCGAGCATCCAGCCTGCGAACGCGTCGCTCCCGGCACCGATGCCGTGGAGAAGGGCGATCGGCCAGAACGTGTACGCGGACCAGTGGATCGTCCGCCAGACACGCGGACCGAGCCGTGCGCGAAACAGACTCGACAGCGTCAGCGCGAGCACGAGGTCGAGCGCGACGACGCCGAGCCCGATCCAGAACGGGCGGTACGGCGAAGCGAGGGGCAGGATCGCCGAGGCCAGCCCGAGCGATGTGTACGGGTCCACGATCGCCGTCGCGATGTGCAGCCCCAGGAAGGCGACCGAGACCAGCGCGAGGCTGCGGTGGAGTTCGGCGGTGAGGAATCGGGGCCAGCCGCGCGCCTGCCAGCGGCCACTCGTCAGGATGCCGAGGCAGACCACGGCGGTGAACAGCAGGAGGGAGACGATGCCGGCGCCGCGCGTGGCGAACCAGAGCACCTGCGAGCTCATGCGGCGGCTTCCGCGGGGTTCGGCCAGCCGCCGATCCTGACGACGCTCCCGTCCGCCGCTACCAGCCTGGCCGGGAGATGCTGTGCGGTGAGCCAGCCTGGGCCGCGGCCGCCCAGGACGACAGCCGCGGTCGAGGCCGTGTTCGCTTCGACACACGTCGCCGCCACCACGCTCGCGGTACGCCACGGACCCGTGGTCGGGAGGCCCGTGTGCGGGTCGATGAGATGGTGGAGCCGGATGCCGCCGCGGTGCCATTGCCGCACGAGCGTGCTGGATGTCGCCAGCGCGCCGCCCGAGATGGCCACGACGTCCCCGTCCGCGTCGGCGGGTATCTCGCTGTCTTCGGCGAGGAGCACGCGCCAGCCCCCTGCGGGACTGCGGCCGGCCGTGGCGATGTCTCCGCCCAGGCTGACCAGCACTCCACCGTCGCCACTCGCGCTGAGCGCGGCAGCGGCCGCCAGGTCAGCCGCGAGCGCCTTGCCCGTGGAACCAAGATCGAGCTCGACGCCGGCGGGCAGGCGAACCGTGCCTGAGAAGGGGTCGAAAGAGACGGCACGCCAGCCGGGGACTGACTCGACGCGGACCGTGAGCGGGTCGTGGTTGACCGCGACCTGGCTGAAATCGGCGTCGTACCCGATCAGGCGCAGCGTGCGCCCGACCGTCGGATCCACCCTCCCTTCCGTCCGCCGTGCGGCACGCAGTGCGTGGTCCAGGGCTAGGGAGAGCAGGGGGCTCAGGCGGACCGTCTCGCCGGCCCTGGCGTTGAGCCTGGTCAGCTCGCTATCGCGAAACCGACTGTACGTTGTGTCGACGAGCTCGAGCGTCGCGGCGACGGCGCGCCGGGCAGGTTCCAGCCTGCCTGGATCCGTGACCAGGACGTGGACTGAAGTGCCGAGCGCGCGCCAGCTCGCGTGCGTGCTCGGTGTGATCGGTGCGTTCATGGCCCGGAGTGTTGCGTCTCCCACCTGTCGATTCGATTACCGGTCCGGACCCCACTCCGGGCCTCGGTGCGCTGCAGGCGGACGCGGCCCTCGCCGGTCGTCGGGTGGCTGCGTGCCATGGCGCTCCCCAGCCCCTGCCGCGGGACCGCGCTACCGTAGGCGGATGCGAACTGCCTTCAGCATCGACCCCGATCAGGGCCTCGCCGAGCGTGACGAGGTGGAGCTGGTCCGCCTTGCGGCGGAGCTTGGCTATGCCGAGGCGTGGACGCCGGCCCGCGCGGATACGGCAGCGTTCGAGCGCTGCGTCCGCTGGAACGCCGCGAGCGGTCTGCCGGTGGGTATCTCGGTGGCGCCCGCATCAGGCCAGCCCGCTGCGTTCTACGCGGAGCACGCGCGGCGAGTCTGGGAGGCGACCGGCGGGGTCTTCACGCTCGGCGTGGGCAGCGGCCGGATGGCGCACGCGGCGTCGGGCATGCGGGTGTACCTGGCCGAGCTGCGCCGGCTGGTGCCTCCCGAGATGCCCCTCCAGCTTGCGGCCCTCGGGCCCTTGATGCTCCGCGTCGCCGGAGAGCTTGCCGACGGCGTCGCGCTGAACTGGTGCACGGTCGAGCAGGTCGCGTGGTCGCGGACGCAGATCGCGGACGCGGCGAGCAGGGCCGACCGTGCGGTGCCCCGCATCGTCGAGTACATCCGGACGTCGGTCGACGCGGACGGGGATCTTGCGGGCAGAACGCTCGGCGCCGCCGTGGCCCATTACGCGCTCGGTCCGACCCCGTACCGACGGCACTTCGAGCGGATGGGCTTCGCCGACGAGCTGGCACGGGTGTCCGGCTCCGGGGCGGACTGGTCGCCCGGGTTTCTCTCGGCCGTCGGCGCATGGGGCACGCCGGGCAGCGTCAACCAGCAGGTGGAGCGCCTCGCCACTGGCCTCGACCTGCCCGTCGTCCGGGTTCTCGTCACGCGACGCGGTGACGCGGGATCGGCGCGGGCCGTGCTGGAAGAGTGCGCGCCGGGCGTCGTCGCGTCCTGAGGTCCGAGCCGCGCTGACGATGGCGCGCTGAAGCCACAGCACGCTCGCCATCGCGCGGCGGCGCGTTCGGCTTCGGCGCCTGCGGCGGGTAGCCGCGCATCTTCGGCGCTTTGGCACTGGCGGCGCGCCGGCACGCGGCACATGCTTCGCGACCGGGAAGGAGGCACTGCCATGCGCAGGCTGGTCCGGTCGATCGTGACACTTGCCGCCCTGGGAGGCGCGGTGATCGTCCTGTGGCGCCGCAACCGGAGGGTCGGCACGGGGTTGATGAACGAGAGGGTGAACCCGTACCTGCTTCGGCGCGGCGTCTCGGGGAGCGCGCGTGGACAGATCGCGACCCTCGAGCACGTGGGTCGGCGGTCCGGAATCCGACGGCTCACGCTGGTCCATCCCGAGCGCACCGACGACGGATTCCGCGTGCTGGTCCCGCTGGCGGACCGCTCCGAGTGGGCCCGGAACGTGCTGGCAGTCGGACACTGCCGCATGTCCCTGGAGGGGACCGTCTACGAGCTCGACGAACCAGCGCTGGTCGGATCGCGCCAGATCCCCGGGCTGCCCGCGGTGCGGCGCACGCTGGAGCGTTTGCTCGGCTTCAAGTACCTGCAGCTCCGGCGGTTCGCGGAGCATCCCGGCACGCTCGAGCCGGTGGCGGCGCTCCAGGAGCCGGCAGCGGCGCTCGAACCGGCGGCGTCCGCGCCTGCATCTGAGGAGACCCAGGAGTCGGCCTCTCCCGAGGTCACCCCTGAAGGTGCGACCGCTCCTGAGGAGGCCGAACCACTCGGCGTGGGCTGAATCCGATCGGCGGCCTGGCACGTGCGGTTTGCCAGGTCGGCGCTGGTACGTGCGGTCTTGCCCGATCTTCGGTCTGATACGTGCGGTTTGCCCGATCGGCACCGGGGACCGCGCGCCGTCGCTGCCGTGGGCGCATGGATCACCGCGGCGCCCGTGACCTGCCTCAGCGGTGCCGGGCCGCCAGGCCGCTCCCGATGGCGATCCCCACCGACATCCCTGCGCCGACGAAGACGACCCAGTAGACGAACTCGTCGGTGATGATCCAGAGGGCGATGCCGAGCGCCGCGCCCACCAGCATGCCGAGAGACATCCCCAGTGCCAGGCGGTTGCCCGCCTGGGGATCCAGCGAACCGGGGCGGACCCAGCTGCGGGAGACGAGCGCGAGCGCGACGACGAGCGCGAATGCGAGCAGGCCGACGCCGAGGAGGAACAGGATGAGGACGAACGTCTGCGCGCCGGGCATCGCGCTCACCTCCGTCGCCGCTGCGTACGTTCCCGATCATCGACATCCGGCACGTTCTGCCAAGTGCCGTTGGGCGGAAAGGGCGCCCTGCGGCGGTTGACCCCCAGGGCAGGCTCGCCGGTCAGGGCGGCGACGCTGGCGGCAGGTCGCGGCTCAGGGTAGGTCGCGACTCAGGGCAGGCTCGCCAGCACCTTGCCGGACGGGTCCATGGCGTACCAGCGGCCATTCCAGTTGTACAGGCCCTGGCCCGTGGCCTGCCCCGGCTTCGCGTCCGCATTCCAGCGGTACAGCGGCCACTTCGCGTAGGTCACCTGCAGCGTCCCATCCGGCCGTTTCACGGTCCCCAGGAGCGACGCGTCGATCCCCGGACCTGCCTTCGGTGCGGTCACACCGCTGGGCAGGACCACGGGCGGCCACTCTGTCGCGCAGATGCCCGTGCAGGTCGGCGTGCCCTGCTGGTCGGGCTGGAACATGTACAGGGTCAACCCATCGCCATTCACCAGCACCGTCCCGAGCTTGCCCACGCTGGCCGCTTTGACCTCGTAGGAGTCCCGCCCGGTCAGTGACGGGCTGGCCGGGGCGCGACTGACCGGCGCGCCGACCGGGGCGATGCTCCCCGATGGACCGGCGGCCGGGGGCGCCTGCGCGGTCCCCTGTCCGCAGGCAGCCACGACGAGCGGCAGCGCGACGAGGGCGACCAGGCTGTGCCGCAGCGCGGGTCGTCGCCGGCTCGAGCGGGCGGGCGGGAGCGCCGCTCCACCACGCCGATCGGATGAATGCAGCGCGAGAGGCATCACGTCCACAGGCTACCCCGGACGCGCCAACGAGGCTCGCGTGCCATGCTCGATGGGTCAGACTCGCGGCAGGGATCGAGCGTCGCACCGCCCGCGGCATCCTGACTCTGCCCGCACGGCATGCCGGCTCCGCCCGACGGCACGCGGCATCCTGACTCTGCGCGCACGCATGCCGGCTCTGCCCGACGGCACGCGGCATCCTGACTCTGCGCGCACCGCGCCCGGCAAGCTGCCTCCGTACCGCGCGGCCGGCGGCAGGCTGCAGCAGACGCACATGCTGCAGCAGACGCACATGCTGCGGCAGACGCACATGCTGCGGCAGACGCACATGTTGCGGCAGGCGTCCATGCTGTGGCATGAGGAGGAGTTGCCGATGGCGAGGATCCCCTATGTCGACCCACCGCCCCCGGGCGCGGAGGACCCGAACGGGCTGCGCAGGCTGTACGCGGAGATCGAGGCGACCCGAGGTTCCGTGCTGAACCTGTACCGGGTGCTGGCAAACCAGCCTGCCGCGTTGCGCGCGTACTTGGCGCTCTCGCGTTACGTGCGCGACGATTCCTCGCTGGACCCGCGCCTCCGCGAGCTCGCCATCGTCGGCACCGCGTACGCACTCGACGTGGAGTACGAGCGCTTCCACCACATCCCGGCCGCCAGGCGGGCCGGCGTGCGAGAGGACCAGCTGGCCGCCTTTCCCGACTGGCGTGCTGCGCCGGCAGGCACCTTCGGCGCGGACGAGCGTGCCGTCCTCGCGTACTGCGACGAGGTTGCTCGCGACCGCACCGTCGGCAGCACCACGCTCGACGCGCTTGCGCAGGCGCTGCCGCAGGGGGCCCTGCTCGACCTGGTCCTGACGGTGGCGTTCTACCATCTGTGCGCGGCGCTGGTTTTCCCGCTCGGCATCGAGCCCGAGGAGCGCGGCGGCTGACCGGCCAGCGGGGCCCACCGCCCACGGCACGGCCCCGTGACCCCGTCGCGGGGGTGCCGCCCCGATCTGCGGTACCCTGCGCGAGTTCCCGCGTCACAGCCCCGGCGTCCCGCCCCCGCACCAGAACGCGCGAGAACACCTGACGACGCATCGAAAGGAGACTCCGCTGAGCTCCCAACACTCCTCCGACGCCACTTCCCGCCGCGAGCGGCGGGCCGCCCAACGTCAGCAGCGCCGGCGTCCCGTGACGCCGCAGAAGCCGCCTGCCTGGCGCTCGCCGGTCGCGCTCGTCACGGGCGGCGCGGTGGTCGTCGCGGCGCTCGTGCTCGCGGCCGTCGTGCTGGCGACACAGGGCAACACCAGCAGCAACGCCGCGCTCGTCACCCCGCCCGAACTCGCGCCGGCGAGCCTCGCCAGCGGCTACTCACTCGGCAAGGCCAGTGCGCCGGTGAAGATCGACCTGTGGGAGGACCTGCAGTGCCCGTACTGCAAGGAATTCACGACCACGGTCGAGCCCCGCATCGTGACGGAGTACGTCGTACCGGGGACCGTACAGCTCACGTTCAACGACTACGCCTTCATCGGCTCCGAGGTCCACGGCGGGCAGATGCCCTCCGCCTTCGGGCAGGACGAGTCGGTCGATGCGGCGATCGCGGCACGCTGTGCCGGCGCGCAGGGCCAGGGCGACTTCTGGCACTAC
>JBJKRK010000265.1:0-5949 GCA_046704705.1 Candidatus Limnocylindrales bacterium
GGGCATTCGCCGCGGAGGTCACCTGCATTCTCCGATGTCGCTCCGGCCGGCGCGCCCGACCCCTCTCGGCGACACACATGAGGCCGGCGAAGGAGCGGTCGACCCCGAGGACCCCGGCCGTGGCCGGCAACCGGCCGTGTCCGGCAGCCTGTCTCACGGACGTCGTCGGCACGCGAGCGGCGCGGGGTAGACTGCGGAACGCGCCGCAGGGAGGAGCCGTGGGCGAGGACGAACGCGAATACGTGGTCGAGATCGCGCGGGTGCACCTGGTCGGTTCCGGGCGTGCCGGCACCGTGCTGCGGGCGCGGCTGGTGGACCGGGACGTGGCCGTCACGACAGGGCGGGAGGTCGATCCGCAAGCGCAGGTGGTCGTGCTGTGCGTGCCGGACGGCGCAATTGCCGGCCTCGCGTCGGCGATCGCGCCGGGTCCCTGGGTCGCGCACATCTCCGGCGCGACACCGCTGGGTGCGCTGCAGCCACATCGTCGTCGCTTCAGCCTGCACCCGCTCGTCACCTTCGATCCCGGGCACGGGCCAGAGCAGCTCGACGGCGCCTGGGCCGCCATCGCCTCCGACACGACCGATGGCCGCGAGGTCGGGGAGCGCCTGGCGCGCATGCTCGGCCTGACCACGTTCACCGTCGATGAAGCCGACCGCCCCCTGTATCACGCGGCCGCCTCCATGGCCTCGAACTACCTGGTCGCCCTGCAGCGCAGCGCGGCGAGGCTGTTCGCCCTGGCCGGTGCGCCGCCGGAAGCCCTCACCCCGCTGATGCAGGGCACGCTCGCCGGCGGCTTCCCTCTCACCGGACCCATCAGCCGTGGCGACTGGGATACCGTCGCCACACACATCGCCGCGCTCGGACAGCACGCACCCGACCTGCTGCCCACGTACCTCGCTCTTGCGGACGTTACGGCCCGCCTGGCTGGCCGCGAGATTCCGACCTGGCTCTCCGGGGAGTCGCCGGGGTGAGGATCGTCCGGACCGTCGCCGACCTCAGGCGGGAGCTTGCGGCGCCGCGTCTGGAGGGAGTGCAGATCGGCCTCGTGCCGACCATGGGCGCCTTCCACGAGGGGCACCTGGCGCTGTTTCGCGCCGCCCATGCAGCGTGCGACCTGGTGGTGGTGAGCCTGTTCGTGAACCCCACGCAGTTCGGGCCGGGGGAGGACCTGGAGCGGTATCCGCGAGACGAGGTGCGGGACGCCGAGCTGGCCGCGCGCGAGGGCGTCGGGCTGCTGTTCGCGCCAGCCGTGGAAGAGGTCTACCCTCCCGGCTTCCGGACCCGAGTCGAGGTGGGGGACCTGGGCACCATCCTCGAAGGAGAGTTCCGGCCCGGGCACTTCGGCGCCGTGGCCACGGTGTGCCTGAAGCTCTTCCACATGGTGGAACCCGCTGCCGCGTACTTCGGAGAGAAGGACGCGCAGCAACTCGCGGTGGTGCGCCGCATGGTCCGCGACCTGGACCTGTCCGTGGAGATTCGCGCCGTGCCCACGGTCCGCGACGCCGACGGCCTGGCGCTCTCGAGCCGCAATGCGTACCTTTCGACCGAGGAGCGGGTGCAGGCGCGCCGGCTCCCCCTCGCCTTGACGGCGGGTGTCGAAGCCTACCTGCGCGGCGGCGACCCGGTCGCTGCCGCACGGGCCGTGCTCGGCGACACTCCCACCGACTACGTGGCGGTGGCCGACTTCGAGGGTCTGCGGCTGACCGCCGCCGTGCGGATCGGCAGCACGCGCCTGATAGACAACGTGGCCCTGCAGGAGGATCGGAGATGACGCACGAACGCGACCGGGCCACGCTCACGCCAGTTCCGCCGCTGGCCCAGGGCGAGAGCGCTCCCCCGCACGAGGTCATCACCGCCGGCGAGACCGCTGCTCGGAGCGAGGCGGCTGCCCGGAGCGAGGCGGCCGCCCGGAGCGAGACCGCTGCGCCGGGCGGGGTCACTGCGCCGGGCGGGGTCACTGCCGGCAGGCCCATGACGCTTCCCGATCTCGCCGACCGCGTGGCCCGGGGGGTTCCCATCGTGATGGTGACCGCGTACGACGCCCCGAGCGCGCGGCTCGCGGACGATGCGGGCGTCGACATCATCCTCGTGGGCGACTCGGCTGGCGACACCGTCCTCGGATACAGCGGCACGGTCCCCGTCCGCATGGAGGAGATGCTCGTCCTCACGGCTGCGGCCGCCCGCGGACGCCGGCGTGCGCTGCTGGTCGCCGACATGCCATTTGGCTCCTTCCAGGAGAGCGACGAGGATGCCGTGCACAACGCGGTCCGTCTCCTCAAGGAGGCAGGGGCCGACGGCGTGAAGCTCGAGGGTGCCGGCGAGATGCTCGCCCGCGTCCGGGCCCTCGTCGCGGCAGGCATTCCCGTGATGGGGCACATCGGTCTCACCCCGCAGTCGGCCACGCTGCTCGGCGGCCATCGTGCCCAGGGGCGCAACGCGGCTCGCGCCCGCCAGCTGTACGACGACGCGCTCGGGTTGCAGGCGGCGGGCTGCTTCGCGATCGTCCTTGAGGCGATACCCGCGCGCGTCGCCAGCCTGATCACCCGGGCGCTGTCGATCCCGACCATCGGGATCGGGGCCGGAAGCGGGTGCGACGGCCAGGTCCTCGTCTGGCACGACCTGCTCGGGCTGACGCAGGGTCGGACCGCGCGGTTCGTTCGGCTGTACGCGGATCTCGCCGGAGAGTTCTCGCGGGGGCTCGCCGCGTACGCGGCAGACGTGCGCAGCCGTGCGTTTCCCGGCGACGAGCACACCTACCGGATCCCGGACGAGGAGCTGGCGATCTTCGAGGCGGGCCTGCCGGCGGAGCCCCCGGCGCGGGACGCGTGACGGAGCGCGGTCGGGAGGCGGCGCGTCGGGGCCGGCCTTCGGCGGCGCGTCGGGCCGGCCTTCGGCGGCGCATCCTCCGGCGGGACGTCCTCCGGCGGGACGTCCTCCGGC
This sequence comes from Candidatus Limnocylindrales bacterium, assembly GCA_046704705.1. Classification (GTDB taxonomy): domain Bacteria; phylum Chloroflexota; class Limnocylindria; order Limnocylindrales; family CSP1-4; genus JBJKRK01. Next base: position 2,941 of record JBJKRK010000265.1, read on the forward strand.
GGCACGTCCTCCGGCGCCACGCGCTGTCGTCCGGGCGCAAGCGTGCGCCTGATCGTCCGGGCACAACCGTGTACCTGATCGTCCGGGCACAAGCGTGCGCCTGATCGTCCGGGCGCCGTCCCCCGCCTTTCGGCACGCCCTCTCACGGCATGGCGAACGGGAGCGGATCGACCCGGCCCATGCCCTCGAGGAACACCGCGACTTCTGCCGGGCCCTCCGGGCAGCCGGCGCCACGCTGGCCGAGCTCCCCCCGGAACCCGAGCTCGCCGACGCGCCGTTCGTCTCGGACATGCTCGTCGCGCTGCCGGAGGCGGGTTCGGCTGAAGGGCCGGCTGCCGTGCTGGTCGCAACGTATCCGGGCGCCCCTTCCCGACGAGCAGAAGCGGCTGCGGTCATCAACCTGGCGCGCAGTCTGGCCGATCCGGCAACCCCCATCGTGAGGATCCTTGAGCCGGGAACGCTCGAGGGCGGCGACGTGCTCGTGTTTGGCGATCGACTGGCCATCGGGATCTCCGGACGGACGAACCGCTGCGGCGCGGCGCAGCTTGCCGCTGTCGGGGCGACCCTGGGCTACCGGGTCGCGCTCTGCCCGGTGACCGATCGCCTGCACCTGGCAACGGCGGTGACCGCCGTGCGCGCCAGCCGCCTGATCGGGACACGCGCCGGGTTCGCCTCCCTGGAAGCGGCGGAGGTCGTGAGCAGCGGCCCGGAACTGCCCGGCGCGTTCCTCGCCGACGTGGAGCGGATCACGCTTCCCGATGCGGATCTGGCGGCGGCGAACGTGCTGGCCGTCGCGGGTGTCTGCGTCATGGCGGCCGGGCATCCCGGCGCTGCTGCCGCGCTGCGCGCAAGGGGCGAGCGCGTGGTCGAACTGGCCCTGGACGAGTTCGAACGCGCCGACGGAGGCCCGACCTGTCTGGTGGCGCCCGTGCCCTGACGCGCGGCCCGATGTGGGCTGCGGCCTGCCGCGGAAGAGCCGCCCAGTCGCTGTCGAGGCACACCGGGGCGGGACCGTGCCCGAAATCCGCCGGCGTCCCTGTGGCCCGGAGGGCCTGATGGCTCGCGCGACTCGGGCCCGCCGCCTCAGCTGCCGATGGGTGGGCCTCCCGGGACCGATGTCGCCCGAACGGTGGTCGCCCCTGGCCGGCTCCGTCGCCGCTCCCGGTACGTTCGGGTTTTCGTCCGGTTGCCGCACACGGCCATCGAGCACCAGGCGCCCGAACGGTTCCTGGAATGGTCGTAGAAGACCCAGTGGCAGGCGTCTTCGCGGCACGCCTTGAGTCGGGTCCAGGTGCCGCCCGCCATCGCCGTGTAGACGATTCCCAGCAGCTGTGCGATGGCCGCGTCGACGCCCCGTGCTGCAGGCAGGAGTCGCAGCGCACCGTCCGGGGCGAACGCCAGGGTCAGGTGCGCGCCGCGCGCCGCCTCGTTCAGGCGATCCACCGCCTCTCGTTCCACAGTCGTGCCGTTGTTCGCCAGCGCCAGCGCGCAGAGCGCGTCGCGGACCTCATGGGCGCGCTGCAGTTCCGGGAGGGTCGCGTGATCGCCGGGAGCCAGGAGACCGCGCTCCGTCAGCCACGTCGAGAGCGACGTCTCGTCCGCGATGGCGTCCTCGCCCGACTCCCGGTCGATGGTGTTGAGAAACGCCTGCACGAGCGCGAGTGGGCCCGGCGCAGGCGCCCGAGCGGCGTCGGCGGTGCCGGCATCGATGGTCAACGTGCGTTCCACGACACCATCCTACTCTCTTCGGGGGTTAGTACACAACGACGATCATGTGCTGCACAGTGGCCCGCCACGGCCGATCGACACCAACAATTGGCCTTGACAGGTGTGCAACACCAGTGTATCGTAATGGGCGGTTACGGGGCGAAGCAGCGAGGGAGTCACGAAGGTGTCGGCGTACGAGGAACTGCAGGGGCTGCTCGCGCGGGAGCGGCAGCGCGAGCTTCTGGGCGAGGCGGATGAGGCGCGGCTGGCCGCGCTGGCCCGCACGAGCGCGCGCCGAGATGGTGGTCAGCGGCGCTGGCCGTCCCGCTTGTGGCGGCTGCGCCGGGATCGGCGACCCGCGGAGGCGCCACCGTTCGCTTCGGTCGTGTCACACCGGGCCTGAGCGGGACGCGTCGGACGCGGCGGCACCACCCCCGGCCGATGGTTCCGGTTCGGGCTGCCGGTGCCCACGAGGGCACGCCTGGGGCTGCCGGCAGCCACGGGGCACACCCGCTGCCGGTGTCCGCTTGACGGCGCCCAGTCGCCGTGACCCAAGAGACCACAGCGCCGGCGCGGCGGCGGCGGGCTCCCCGCTGGTGCCGGAGCGGCGGGCGGTCAGGTCAGGAGCAGAATCCGCAGGCGCCGGGACACCACGGCCAGGCCGAGCGCGCCCATCGCGAGCAGGTAGGCGACGTCGATGAGCATCTGCGGGCCGGGTGTTCCCGTCGTCAACCCCCGCAGCAGGTCCACACCGTGGTACAGCGGGGTGAGCGCCACCACCGTCTGCAGCGCCGGGGGATACGTGCTGATCGGGTAGAACGTTGCCGAGAAGAGGAAGAGCGGCAACAGCACGAGCTGGAGCAGGTCGAAGTCCTGCCACTTGCGTACCCACGTGGTGACGGCCATGCCGACCGACGCGAAGGCAAAGCCGATGAGCACGGCCGCGGGCAGCGCCAGGACCGCCAGCGGCGAGGAAACCAGACCGAGGAGCGTCATCACGACGACGAAACCGGCCGCGTAGATCGACCCACGCAGCAGCGCCCAGGTCACTTCGCCGAGCGCGACGTCGCCGACGGTGACCGGCGTTGCCAGCACCGCGTCGTAGGTGTGCGCGTAGCGCAGCTTGAAGAACACGTTCGTCGTGCTGTCGTAGATCGCGCCGTTCATCGCGGCCGACGCCATGAGCGCGGGGGCGACGAACACAGGGTAGGGCACGGCGTGCCCTCCCGGTCCCGTGACCGACCCGACGAGCGTGCCCAGCCCGAAGCCGATCCCGAGCAGGTAGAAGAGCGGCTCGTAGAA
>JBJKRK010000266.1:0-3335 GCA_046704705.1 Candidatus Limnocylindrales bacterium
GCGCGCCCCTGCGCGGGACGAGACCCCCCGCGTCCGACGGGGTCGCTGCTGTCGCCCGCCGGAGGCCAGCGCCCGAATGGCGCTGGTGAATGCGGGCCACAACGCTCCGGCGCCTCGCTCCGCCACCGCGGTGCGCTGACTGCGGCCTCTGCTAGGATGCAACGCACAGCGCGCCCGTAGCTCAGCGGATAGAGCGTCTGCCTCCGGAGCAGAAGGCCGTGGGTTCGAGTCCCGCCGGGCGCGCCAGCTGCGCGACGGATGCAATGGCCCCGCGATCGGGCCCGTTCGCTTTCGCGCGTCCCGCCCGCGACATCGCCCGGCAGAGCTGTGCTGTCGGTCGCGCTGGTGCACGTCCTGCGCATTGCTCACGCGCGCGGCGGCCCGCCGGTCCGAGCGCGGCACGATGCCGGCGAGCGGCGATGCGCGGCATCCTCGTGCAGCGCCCAGGGTGCGGGAGATCGCCGATGGGCAGGCCTGGTGAGCGTGATTTGACGGCGCGGGGTACCTGCGTATCCTTGCCGTTGACCAGGCCCACTGGTTGGCCAGCGCGACGGCCATCGGGTGGCCGCCCGGGGTGCCGGGTCCGGCGGCCACCTCGAGATGGAACCACGCGAACCGGATGAGATGCGCGCACGAGTCGGGCGAAACACAGTGGCGGACGTGCGCGAGGAACAGAAGCAAAGAGGACCCTCTTACGCACCCGGCGTCCCCCCGACACACGATCCATACGTGGCTCCGGAGCACGCGGCCTCCTGAGGGGGCCTGCGCTGTCCGGCCCAGAGTGAGCGCCCCGGCCAGAGTGAGCGCCCCGGCCAGGGGCGTGGTCCCGGCCCACGGTCGATCCGCGCTGGACGGGCTCCCAACATGACCGACAGCCCGCCTGCCTCGATCCTGGTCGCGGATGACGACCCGGCCATCCGGGCGCTGTTCCGCCGCGGGCTTGAACGCGTCGGCTTCACCGTCGTCGAGGCCGCGTCGGGGAGCGAGGCGCTGACGATCCTGCAGACGACCCCGGTGGCACTCGTGCTCCTCGACGTGACGATGCCGGGCTTGACGGGGTATCAGGTGGTCGAGTCCATCCGGAGTCGCACAGAGACCGCCACCCTCCCGGTCATCATGGTCACCGGGTCAGGAGATGACAGCTCCATGATCCGGGGGCTCGAGGCCGGGGCGGACGACTTCCTCTCGAAGCCGGTTCGACTCGACGAGCTGACCGCCCGGGTTCGGGCACGCCTGCGGTCGCAGACCGCCTGGGGCGCCGCGATCGAAGTCGAGCTGCGAGCCCGTTCGAGCCTGGTGTCAGCGCTCAGCCGGCTTTCGCTGCAGGCCGATCCCGAGGCGCTCGCCCGCGCCGTGCTCGAGACGATCGGCGGGCGCACGGACATCCGGTACGGGGCCATCCTGGCGACCTCGGTGGGGGACCGCATCGAGACGCTCGCCACGCTCGGTCCCGACGGCTCTGTCACCGGCCGGGGGGCGCCGCTGCACGGCCCGGAGAGCCACTCGCTCATGGCGCGGGCCGAGATGGGGCCCTGGGTGCAACCTGTTCGGCCGCCCACGCCGGACGGCGACGGGCCGGCCAGCCCGTTGCGGCTGCCGGATGGCGTCGACGTTGCGGCGACGGCGCCGATCCATGCCGGTGACCGGGTGGTTGGCTTCTTCGTCCTGGGTGCGACGTCGGGCGGGCCACGGCCGTCGGGACCGTCCGAGGCTCGGCTGCTGGCCGCCGCCATCGACTACGCGGGCATCGTGGGCGCCGTGGCCGGAGCGGCGTTCCTCGATCGGCGGGTTGAGCAGGCCGCGCATGGGCGGCTCACGCGGATCCTGTCGCAGCGCGCCTTCCACCCGGTCTTCCAGCCGATCGTGCGCCTGGAGGACCGTGGCGTGGTGGGGTACGAGGCCCTGACGCGCTTCGACGACGGCACGCGTCCCGACCTGCGTTTCGCCGAGGCGACCGCGCATGGCCTGGGTCTGGACTTCGAGCTGGCCGCCGTGGAACTCGCGCTGGCCGCAGCCCACCGCCTCCCTGACCTGGGTTTCGTCTCGCTGAACGTATCACCGGGCACGGTCCTCGAGACGGAGCGGCTCCGCGCACTCCTGCTGCGCGCACCCCAGCCTGTCGTGCTCGAGCTGACCGAGCACACACCGATCGCCGACTATCCGGCCCTCCGCAGCGCCGTGGCGTCGCTCGGAGGGGTCACGATCGCCGTGGACGACGCGGGCGCCGGATATGCCAGCCTGCGCCACATCCTGGAGCTTCGGCCCGCGCACGCCAAGCTCGACATCAGCATGGTGCGCGGCATCGAGGCGGACGCCATCCGGCAGGCGCTCGTCGCCGGCCTGCAGTACTACGCCACGCGCGGCTCGTGCACGCTCATCGCCGAGGGCGTCGAGACGGAAGCGGAGGCGCGGGCGCTCACCGAGCTCGGCGTGGAGCTGGCCCAGGGGTACCTGTTCGGCCGACCAGCGCCAATCGGCGCCGACTGACGCCGTCCCGCGACTGAGGGCCGTCAGTCGCCGGGGTGGTAGCCCGATCGAACCTCGAAGCGGGACAGGCCGAGCGTGAGGGGCCGATCGGACACCTCGACATCGGTGACGTCTGCACCGGGCGGACCCTCGTGGAGCGCGGTGACCAGCGTCCGCAGCGCCTGCCACGGACCCTCGGCGACGAGCTGCACCGTCCCGTCGGATCGGTTCGCCACCCAGCCCGTCAGACCAAGCTCCGAGGCGGTCGTCACGACGAACCAGCGGAAGCCGACGCCCTGCACACGCCCCCGCACCCGCGCCTCGATGGCGCCGGCGTGGCCCCGAGGTGAATCCGTCACGTCACGGCGGTCCGAGCGGTCTGGCGCGGCCACCCCAGCAGCAGCACATCGAGCACGAGCTCGGGGTTGGCGTTCTGCTCGGCCAGCGCCAGAAGGCGGTCGAGCACAATCAAGAAGCGGCCCATGCCGTCGGGCTCGAGCTGTGCTGCCGTGCGATCCAGCTCGTCGAGCAGGTCGACCTGGCGAACCGCTCCCCGCCCGCCGCGGAGCAACAACGCGAGGTCCCGCGCCAGGTCACGCCACAACTCGCCGAGCGCGAGGAGGCCCCTGCGGCGCTGCGCGGGCGCCATCCGACCGGCTCGCGACCGCTCGGACAGCGCCTCGGGTGCCTCGGCCGTCTCGGCAGCTGCCCCGACGGCGGTTCGGTGGTTCGTTCCCGCGGTCCCTTGTCCGCGCCCGTCGCCGTCGCGCGCCGGGCCGGACAGCGCGCCCGCTCCCACGCCGCCGAGGCTGGAAGACTGCGCCGGATCACGTTCGAGCAGCGTCGCGAACTCGTCGGCCGACGCCAGG
>JBJKRK010000267.1:0-2530 GCA_046704705.1 Candidatus Limnocylindrales bacterium
CTCCCGCGCCGCGGCCAGCGGCCGCTGCCCCTGCGCGTCGTCGGCGGTGCCGCGCCACGAGGTGAGCTCGACCACGACGGCGAAGGACTCGGGATCGGCGAGCCGTTCGCGCAGAGTCGCCATCAGACGGTCTCCCCCAGGGCGAAGCCCCCTGCGGTGCCGATCGGCTCGAAGCGGCAGCCGTCGGCGAAGAGCTCGAAGAAGTCCGGCTCGGCCTCGAGCTCCACGTGCTCGATGCGCCGGACGAGCGCCTCGAGCGCGGCCCGCCGGTCGCGTGAAAGGAGAAGCCTGCGGGCCCCGGCGACGGATGCGTTCCCCACCCGGCGGACGCGCTCGGGGGGCACCGGGACGAGGAGCCCGATGGCGATCGCGTTCACCACGTCGAGGGAGTTCGCGAAGGCGCCCGCGAGATACACCCGGTCGATGTCATCGGGCGTGAGACCGAGCCGGCGCAGGAGGATCCACTGGCCTGCCGCGTTCGCCGACTTCGCCTGGGCGAGCTCGCTCACGTCCGCGCGGGTGAGCTCGATGCGCTGCTCCGGGACGAGCGGGATCGCCGGCCGCCCGTCGGCGAGCGTGGTGTCCCTGCGCAGCAGCCCGGCCCGTCCGGCGACGGCGAGCAGATCGACGAGCCCGGAGCCGCAGATCCCCTCGGGTGCGCCGTCGCCGATCGTGCGCCAGGTGAAGCGGTGGTCGACCCAGCCGACCTGCTCGATCGCACCGTCGGCGCCGGCCATGCCGTGGCTCACCCCACCCCCCTCGAACGCCGGCCCGGCAGGGCTCGAGGCGGCGAGCACGCGCACCCCGTCGGAGCACACGATCTCGGTGTTCGTCCCGATGTCGACGAGGAGCGAAACGCCCGGCTGGGCGGCGAAATCCACCGCGGCAAGGTCGGCCGCCGCGTCCGCCCCCACGTGGCAGGCGATGAGGGGCGCGCCGACCACACGTCCCTGCGGATGGATGAAGAGCCCGAGCTCGTGCGCGCGGCGGAGGAGCCCGGTCGTCTCGGCTGCTCCCTCGCGGAGCGCCGCCTCGGTCGTCGAGCGGAACGGGAACTCGCCGATCGGGGCGAGGTCGAGCCCGAAGAAGCAGTCACGCATGGTGGGGTTGCCCACGACGACGGCCTCGTACACCTCGTGGCGGTCGACCCCGAGTGCCCGGTATGCCGCGCGGAGCTCGTGGTTCAGCGCGCGGCGGAGCGCGCGGCGGAGCTCGCCGGGGTGTGCCGCGTCGTAGCTGATGCGGTGCATCACGTCGCTGCCCCCGAAGCGCTGGGGGTTCTCGAAGGCCACCGCGTGGAGCGTGCGTCCCGATTCGAGATCGACGAGCTCGAAGACGATGCTCGTCGTCCCCACGTCGACGGCGAGCCCCAGGACGTGTGGGCGCGGCGTGTCGATCGGCTCGCCGGCGTAGCGGATGACATCGCCGTCGCGCCGGACGAGGGGATCGAGCGTTCGCAGGTCCTCGGGTGTCGGCGCGGGGGGCATGAGGATGCGCAGCCGGCGGCGCAGCACCGCGAACTCGACGTCGCGGTCGGCCCGTTCCAGGCGCGCCTGGCAGGCGAGGCGGAAACCCTCGGGCAGGAACGCCTCCGCGCCCGTCGGCGCCGACAGCGCGTCCGCGCCCTGGCGCACCTGCACGACGCACTCGTGGCAGCGTCCGCTGCGCTGGCACGACGAGGGAACCTGCAGCGCGAGCTCGTCGGCCTCGTCGAACAGCGTGCGACCGACGGTCAGCGGGCGGCGCTGCGCCTCGTGGATCAGCTCACCCATGTGCAGGGCCCCCACGACGCAGTTGCCACGCCCCGGCGCGCCCGTCGATGACGGCCCATCCGCGAGGAAGCGCCATCCCGGTGCCCGGCGCGGCTATCCTGACCCCGACAGGAGGCCGACCACGATCACGAACCGTTTCCTCGAGTTGCTCGCGGCGGGCGGGCCGATCGCCGCCGATGGACCGATGGGCACCCGCCTGGCCGTCGCTGGTCTCGCGCCCGGGGAGCCGCCGGAGGTGTGGCTGCTCGATCACGAGCGTCACGCCGCGATCCGGGCGGTCCATCGCTCGTACCGCGAGGCCGGCGCGGAGATCCTGCTCACGGATTCGTTTGGAGGGAACCCGGTTCGCCTCGCGCAGTTCGGCCTTGCGGAGCGCTGCGCGGAGATCAACGAGACCGCCGTGCGACTCGCCCGTGCGGAGGCCGGCACGGACTGCGTGGTGGCGGGATCGATCGGGCCCACCGGCGAGTTCCTCGCGCCGCTCGGGTCTCTCGAGACGGAGGATGCGGTGCACGCGTTCGCCGTGCAGGCCGCGGCGCTGGCGTCCGGCGGCGTCGACGTCCTCTGGATCGAGACGATGAGCGATCTCGACGAGGTCCGCGCGGCAGTCCGGGCCTGTCGGGAGGTGGCTCCCGAGTTGCCGGTCGTCGCCTCGCTGAGTTTTGGCGCGGGTGGAGCGACGTTGATGGGCGTCACTCCGGCCGAGGCGGCCACCGCGTTCGTCGAGCTCGGAGTGGCCGCCGGCGGTGCGACCTGCG
>JBJKRK010000268.1:0-3474 GCA_046704705.1 Candidatus Limnocylindrales bacterium
GGCAGCGAGGCCGAACCCGACGAAGCCGGTGCGCTCCGGCTCCTGACGCGGCGCGGGGCGTCGCTCCTTCGGGAGCCGGACCTCCGTCGGCGGCGGCAGCGCGCGTACGCGCTCCTCGCGCGGAACGGCTTCGACACGGAAGTCTGCCGCTCCGCGGTCGAGCGCTGGTCGGCCGCGTCGCGCGCGGCGGACGGAGAGGATCCACCGCCCGGCGTTTGACGCTCCGTGGGGCGCCGTATACGCTTCCGGCAGCCCATTCCCGCGCCGGCCAGCTCCAACGGTCGGGTCGCTCGGCCAGCGGCCTGGAGGCGCGTCTGGACCGACGGCGTCGCGCACGTGGGGGCGCGAGGCCCTCTCACCTTACCTCCACGTACCTTCCAGCCGCGGGCTGGATGGGAGGCATCGAACATGCTGGATAACCCCATCGCCCTGGTGGTGGCGTTTCTCATCGTCATCGCCGGAGGCGCCCTGGCCGGATTCGTCGCGCGCGGGTTCTGGGCGTCGCAGGCTGTCAAGGATGCCCAGGAGAAGGCCGCGCGCATCGTGGCCGAGGCGCGTGCGCAGCAGAAGGAACTCATCCTCCAGGCCAAGGACGAACAGGTCCGCCTGCAGCGGCAGGCGGTGGAAGAGGAGCGTCTGAAGCGCGCCGAGCTGAGCGAGCTCGAGCGGCGTCTGCACGAACGCGACGATCAGCTCGATCAGCGCGGCGAGCTGTTTGCGCAGCGCGACCGGCGGCTCCTCGAGCGCGAGCGCGAGCTCGAGACGCAACGCGAGGACCTCGCGAAGGCGCGCCAGGAGCAGCTTGCCGCGCTCGAGCGCGTGGCGGGCCTCTCCGCCGACGAAGCGAAGAGCCTCCTGCTGGAAGAGGTGCGCGCCGACGCGGAGCGTGACGCCGTGCGCATCGCGCGCGCGGTCGAGCGGCAGGCGCGCGAGGAGGCCGAAGACAAGGCGCGGGACATCGTCGTCACGGCCATCCAGCGCGTCATGGCGGACCACACAGCCGAGATGACCGTGTCGGTGGTGCCGCTGCCCTCCGAAGAGATGAAGGGCCGCATCATCGGGCGCGAGGGTCGCAACATCCGCGCCCTCGAGCAGGCGACGGGCATCGACCTGATCATCGACGACACACCGGACTCGGTCGTCATCAGCGGCTTCGATCCTGTGCGGCGCGAGATCGCGCGGCTGAGCCTGACGAAGCTCATGCAGGACGGGCGGATCCATCCCGGTCGTATCGAAGAGGTCGTCGCGAAAGCGCGCGCTGAGGTCGAGGTGACCATGCGGCAGGCCGGTGAGGCGGCGGCGTACGACGCCGGCGTGCCCGGGCTCCCGCCCGAGGTCATCCGCCTGCTGGGGCGCCTGAAGTACCGCACGAGCTACGGGCAGAACGTGCTCCACCACGCGGTCGAAACCAGTCGCCTCGCGGCGATCATCGCGGCAGAGGTCGGCGCCGACGTGCAGACGGCACGGATGGGCGGCCTGCTGCACGACATCGGCAAAGCGGTCGACCACGAGACCGAGGGGCCCCACGCGGCCATCGGCGCGCAGGTGGCGCAGCGCAACAGCCTGCCGCCCCGCGTGGTGAACAGCATCGCCGCGCACCACCAGGAAGTGGAGTACGCCTGCATCGAGGCGCCGATCGTGCAGATCGCGGACGCGATCAGCGCGAGCCGCCCGGGCGCCCGCGGCGAGACGATGGAGGCGTACGTGAAGCGCCTGGAGGACCTGCAGGCGATCGCCGACAGCTTCCCCGGTGTCGAGCGGTCGTTCGCCGTGCAGGCCGGGCGCGAGGTGCGCATCCTGGTCAAGCCGGAAGAGATCGACGACTACGCCTCGATGCGCCTCGCGCGGGACATCGTGCGGAAGATCGAGGAGACGCTCACGTATCCGGGGCAGATCAAGGTGACGGTGATCCGCGAGACACGCGCCGTCGAGTACGCGAAGTAAGCGGCGTGGATCGCGCACCGCAACCGACCCGGGCGGCGGACCACCTGGATCCGCTTCCCGAGCGGCCGGCGGCCGGGGAGCTCCGGGTGCTGATGATCGGCGACATCATCGGGAAGCCCGGCCGCGCCGCGGTGGAGGCGATCCTGCCGGACCTGCGGCGGGCGCGCGGCATCGACCTCGTCACGGCCAACGGTGAGAACCTGGCTGGGGGCATGGGGCTCACCCCATCGATCGCGGCGGGCGTGCTCCGCTGCGGCGTGGACGTCATCACGAGCGGGAACCACATCTGGGATCGTCGCGAGATCTACCCCGAGCTCGACCACGACGAGCGCATCCTGCGTCCGGTGAACTACGGTGGCGCGGCGGTTCCCGGTCGCGGCTGGGGTGTCTTCCACGCCGGCGACGGCTCGGACGTGGCGGTCATCAACGCGCAGGGCCGCACGTTCATGCAGCCGATCGACAACCCCTTTCTGGTCCTGGACGAGACGCTCGACGGCGCTGTGGAGCTGCCGCCGCTGCGCCTGGTCGACTTCCACTGCGAGGTGACGAGCGAGAAGAACGCGTTCGGCCTGTACCTCGACGGCAGGGTAAGCGCGGTGTGTGGCACGCACACGCACATCCCGACGGCGGACGAGCGCATCCTGCCGCGGGGCACTGCCTACGTGAGCGACATCGGGATGACCGGGCCGATCGACAGCGTCATCGGCTTCGCCCCGGAGACCGTGCTGCCACGCTTCCTGACCGGCCTGCCGACGCGCTTCGAGGTGGGGCACGGACCGGTGATCTTCAACGCGATCCTGCTCGACCTCGACCCCCCGAGCGGGCGCGCCACCGGAATCGAGCGGCTGCGCCGCCTCGTCGAGGTGTGACCACTCCCCGCCGGAACCACGTCGACCTGCACTGCCACACGGCGCGCTCCGATGGCGTGCTCGAGCCGGCCGTCCTGTTCGAGAAAGCGCGCCGCTGGGGGATGCGGCTGGTCGCCATCACGGACCACGACACGCTCGCCGGCTACCGCGAGCTGCGGCGAGCCGGGCTCGGTGATGGCCCGGGCGGGCCCGCTGGCTCCGGTTCCGAGGAGACGGCGCCGAGCGGCGCGCGACTCGTCGCCGGTGTCGAGATCAACGCCGTCGCACCCGAGATCCCCGACCTCTGGGAGGGGGAGCTGCACATCCTGGGCTACGGCATGGACCCCGACGACGAGGCGTTCGAGGCGGTCCTGGCACGCCAGCGCGACGGGCGCCGCCGGCGCGCCGAGGAGATCCTGGCGACGCTCCGTCGCCTGGGGATGCCGGTGGACGACGACCTGCAGGCGACGCTTCCCGCGGGGGTGGCCTCGCCGGGGCGGCCGCACTTTGCGCGCGCACTCGTCCGCGCCGGGCACGCCGAGAGTGTCGACGACGCGATGCGGCGGATCCTCGCTCGCGGTGCGCCCGGCTACGTGCCGCGCATCGGGGTCGGTCCGCAGGAGGCGATCGAGGCGATCCGTGCGGCGGGCGGCCTCGCCAGCCTCGCGCACTTCCCGAGCGC
>JBJKRK010000269.1:0-8811 GCA_046704705.1 Candidatus Limnocylindrales bacterium
GCGAGCGCCGCCGCGGCAGGAGCCACCGACGCCAGCCCCTCATCTGTCAGACGTGCCACCGATGTGGCGGTCAGGAACGTGCGGGCGGTCACGCCGCCGTTGATCCTGGCGTACCCGCCGGTCGGCAGCGTGGCCGGCACGCCGATCGAGAAGTTCGCGGCCCCGACCGGTGTGTCCTGGCCGAGGAGCGCCTCGCCGGCGTACGAGAGGCGCGCCAGCGCCGCTTCCGGGTCACGCACCGCGAGCTGCAGGTGCTCGGGCGCGTAGTCACCGGCGAAGTCGATCGCTTCGTCGATCGAGTCGACCAGCACCACCCCGCCCAGGTCGGTCACCGCCGATCGCGCGTAGGCCGCCCGCTCCTCGGGCAGTCGGGCGAGCTGGTCGGCCGCCGCCGCGTCGACCGCCTCCGCGAGCGCGAGCGAGTCGGTCGCCAGGATCGCCGCCGAGTCGGCACCGTGCTCGGCCTCGTTCAGCAGATCGGCCGCCAACCGGACCGGGTCGGCCGAGGCATCGGCCACGATCAGGCTCTCCGAGGGCCCGCACAGCATGTTCGTGGCGACGCCGTGGATCTGCGCCACGATCTGCGCCGCGGTCACGGCCGGGCTGCCCGGTCCGACGATCTTCACCGCGCGCGGAATCCGCTCCGTGCCCAGCGCGAGCGCCGCGATCGCCGCGGGCCCGTTCGCCCGGACCACGCGCCGAATGCCGAGCTCGTGCGCCACGGCCAGCACGGCCGGATCGGCGCGGTCGGTGCCCGGCATGGGCGGCACGGCGACGGTGATCTCTGGCACGCCGGCCACGACCGCCGGCACGCCGATCATGATCAGCACCGAGGGGAACGAGCCCTTGCCGCAGGGAACGAACAGCCCGGCCGAGGGGATCGGGCGGAAGCGCTCGCCGACCTCGACGCCGGGCGCGATTGCCCGCCGCCAGTCGGGCGACGCGGCCACCTGCGCCTCGTTGAAGGCACGCACGTTCGCGATCGCCTGCCGGATCGCCTCGAGCAGGCTCGGGCCCAGCGAGGCATGGGCCGCCTCGAGCGCCTGGCGGTCCAGCACCAGCCGCTCGGGCGGGATCGCCGCGCCGTCGAAGCGCTCGGTGGCGGCCGACACCGCCGCGTCGCCGCGTTCGGCCACGTCGGCGTAGATGCGCTGGATCCCGACCATCAGCTCGGGATCGAAGATGCGCGCCGTCGAGCGGTCGAGGATGCGCGTCCGCTCAGTAGGGGGCAGGTCGGCCCAGCGGCGCAGGGCAAGGAGCTTCATCGGGTCTCCGGGTGCGTGTGAACGCGTCGAGTCTATCGGCGACGCGGGCGGCGCGCCGTTCGCACGCCAGGCATGGACGGGGCCGAATCGACCCGTGGCGCGGATCGCCCGCTCATGTGGCCTCGGCCATCGCCTTCAGCACCCGGCAGGCGCGCAGCGTCACCCACCGGCTCGGGTCGCCCGGACGGTCGATGTCGACGACCATCTTGCCGGCGTACGCGTAGCGGTTGGCCCAGCGCCCGTTCGCGTCCTGCTGTGCGAGCAGCCAGTCGACTGCCCGCCGGAGCCGCGGATCGCCACCCATCCCGGCCTCGCAGCAGGCTTCGAGCACCTGCAGGACATCGGTCACGTAGCCGGACGGGAAGCCGAGCTTGAACCACGACGAATTCGGGCGCGTGTTGCCGTAGCCCATCGGGTAGTCGGCGACCGACGGGTCGCGGCTGAGCAGGAACGCCACGCCGGCCTCAAGCGCACGCTGGACGTTGGGGGCCCGCCGCTCCGGCGGGATGCGCGCGAGCGCCAGCACCGCTTTCGTGGCGCCCCAGGCGCAGGGCAGCCCATCGTTCGCCCCGCAGCGGAAGCCCGGCCCAGGCAGCGACGAGCGGTAGAAGCGGACCTCGCCCTCGCCCGTGATCGCGGCAGCCTGCCATTCGATCGACCGCTGCGTCCGCTCGTCGTCCAGCCAGCCGAAGCCGATCAGCGCGCGCAGGAGATTACCGTTCAGGCAGTGGATCGCGGCGGATGGCGGGGGTCGCCCGTCTCCCTTCATGCCGACCGCGAACCCGCCGCACGCACTCTGCGCGTGATCCAGGACGTAGGCGCAGGCGGCCCGGATGCGCGGATCGTCACCGTCGGCGCCGAGCTGGTCGAGGAAAATGAGCTGCCAGACGGTGGAGGTGTACTTCGGCAGGTAGCCGGGCCCCGGCCTCGCCCACCAGCTCGCCGCGTCCTGCGCAGCCATGATCGTGGTGATCGGGTCGGCTCGCATCGCCGCCGACAGAGCGTTGCGGACGTCCGGGTCGTCGTATGGCCGATCCAGCAGCTGCCGCAGCGCGAGATGTCGGACCGTCGGTATCGCCGGGTCCAGCAGCCACGGAAGCGGATCGGCGTGCAACCGCTCGCGCCAGTCGGGCATCGTGGCCCTCCCTCGGGCGTCGATCGTGACGGCCCGCTACCCGCGGCACAAGGGCCGATGGGCCGGATGCCCGATCAGCACTCAGCGATCGGAATGGCGAGCGCGTCCGCCACGTCGGCCAGACCCCGGTCGTAGCTCGCCAGCGCCGGACGCTGCCCCGACCCGCGCAGGAACTCGATCGAGGCAAGGTGCGGCGTGGCCCCAGGCCTGGGTCCGCTGAGACTGCGGGCCGAGACTGACGCGCTGGCCCTGCGCGGCGTCAGCCCTGGTCCACGCGCCGCAGATAGACGACCCGGTCCTGGAGCTTCTGTCCCGAGATCGCGCGGATCGATGCGACGATGGCGCCGACGCCGGCCGGCCGTCGCGAGAACCGAGATGACAGCGCGACGAGCACGCCAGGATGGTGACGGCCGGCGGTGAGGTGCTCGGCGGAGATGCGGGCGAAGTCGGCCACGTTCTCAGTGAGCACGGTGAGCCCTTCGGCGACCGCCGTCGCGAAGAGGTCGGGATCGGACCGACCGGCGAGACCGAGCTCCGCCGCCGTATGCGCCTCGACGTCCGCGTCCCGTAACGCCTCCGCCAGCGCCGGCGGATACATCTCGTCGAGGAGCAGCCGCAAGGGGTTGGCGCTCGACGCTACGGAGTATCTGAGGCGATCTCGCCGGCCGTCGCCGTCTCGCTCCGGTGCAGCTCGATGCGCGCCGCGATCTCGTCCGGGTAGGCCGCCCGATAGCGGAGCGCGGCGTCGACCTGCGCGCGCGAGACGCCCGACTCGGCCGCCAGTACAGCGCCAGGGTCGGTCTCGCCCGCCAGGTCATCGATCCACAACGCGACCTCCCAAACGTCGGGCCCACCGATCAGCCCGGCCCGACGACCGCTCGGGCCGTCGCGGAAGGTGATCAGTGGATGCTCGTCCCGGCGCGCGCCTTCCTCGGCATAGCGCCGCAGGCGATCCGAAAGGGTCTCACCCGCCGCCCGTGCCCGCACCCGCAGCCGTTCGGCAAGCCGCTTCTCGAGGCGGACCGACACGTTGACGGACATGCATGCAGCGTAGCACATCGTCTGCAATGGCAGACGGACGGGCTGCACCAGCCATGCCCGAGCGCGTGACCTGCCTACCCCAGCGGCCCCACCACCGCCTCCACCGCGTCGAGGATCTCGCCCGACCTGACCAGCGCCTGCATCGTGGTGTGGTCGGAGTGGAGCGGGCGGTCCTCGTCGAGGTGGGCGACGTGGCGGCGGATGACATCGTGCGCAGCCCGCACACCGAGACCCGCGGTGAAGTCGCGGAAGTCGAGCGCCTGCGCCGCGGCCATGAACTCGATCCCCAAGACGCCGTAGGCGTTGTCGAGGATCTGCCCGTTCTTGATCGCCGTGTTCATGCCCATCGAGACGAAGTCTTCCTGATCGCCCGCGGCGGGGATCGACCCAACCGCGGCCGGGGCGGAGAGGATGCGCTGCTCGACGATCAGGGTGTCGGCGGTGTACTGGCTGAGCATCATGCCCGAGAACATCCCGGCCCCTTTGGTCAGGAAGGCCGGCAGCCCGACGGAGAGCGACGGGTTCGTGAGTCGGTTCAGCCTGCGCTCGGAGAGCACGCAGACCATCGTCACCGCGGCCCCCACCATCTCCATCGGCAGCGCCACCGGCGTCCCCTGGAAGTTCGCCCCGGTGAGGGTGAGGCGCTCCTCAGGCAGGAAGATCGGGTTGTCGCCCACGCCGTTCAACTCGGTCTCGACCTGCCGGCGGGCCCACTCGACGGCATCGCGCGCGGCACCGATCACCTGGGGCGTGGAGCGCATCGAGTAGGCGTCCTGGACCTTTGTCTTGATGCGCCCGGAGAGCAGGTCGCTCCCCTCGATGCAGCGCATGATCGCCTGCGCGCTCCTGACCGCGCCGGGGAAGCCGCGCAGCTCGTGGAGGCGCGTGTCGTACGGCTTCAGGTTGGCCAGCAGCGCCTCGAGCGACATGGCGGCCGCGATCTCCGCCTGGCGCAGCCAGCGCTCGATGTCGTGGAGCTGGAGCGCGCTCATCGCGGTCAGCACGTTCGATCCGTTGATCGTCGCCAGGCCGTCGCGAGCCTGCAGGCCGGGCGGGGTGATGCCGGCCCGGCGCAGCGCCTCCGCACCCGGGAGCCGCTCGCCCCGGTACCAGGCCTCGCCCTCGCCCATCAAGAGCAGTGCGATCTGGGCCATCGGGGCCAGGTCGCCGCTCGCGCCCACCGAGCCCTTCTGGCAGACCACCGGGGTGACGCCGCGGTTCAGCATCTCGACGAGCGTCAGCGTGATCTCGGGGCGGCAGCCGGAATAGCCCCGGGCGTGCACGTTGATCCGGCCTGCCATGGCGGCGCGGATCGTTTCGATCGGCGCGGGGTCGCCGATGCCGGCGGCGTGGTTGTAGATCAGGTAGCGCTGGAACTGGGCGACCTGCTCGTCGGTCAGGACAACCTCGGAGAATTCGCCGATCCCCGTGTTGATCCCGTACATGATCTCGTGGGCGGCGATCTTCTCCTCGAGCATCGCCCGGCAGGCGCGGATGCGGTCCAGCGCTTCGGGGGCCAGCTCGACGGGCGCGCCCTCGCGCGCGATCTGGACGAGCCGCTCGATGGTGAGCGACGAACCATCCAGCACGATGGACATGGGAGGACCCTTTCCTGGGTCGCGGGCAGATCGACGTCCACGCTGACGCCGAGCCGCCCACAGGGTAGCCTGCCGGCGTGGCGGACGGGAGGGCCGGGCGACCCGCCGGTGGCGAGCCGACCGACCGGGGTCGCCGACCCGGCGCGGGTTGCCGGAATGGATGTTGACGTCCGGCCCGTGCACCGGGTTCGCCATCGTGCCACGCTACGCGGTGCCGGTGACGAGCCCGCGCCAGCCGGCTGAGGATGGAAGCGGGAGGTTCGCACGATGACTCAGACGCTCACTCCACGCGGCACCCGGGCGGCGCCCCCCTCCGGACCGCGGGAGGTCCACGCTCCTCGTGGCTCGCAGCTCTCCTGCAAGGGCTGGCCGCAGGAGGCCGCCCTGCGGATGCTCATGAACAACCTCGACCCGGCCGTCGCCGAGAAGCCGGATGAGCTGATCGTGTACGGCGGCACCGGTCGGGCGGCGCGGAGTTGGGAGGCCTTCGACGCCCTCGTCGCGGCGCTGCGCCAGCTCGAAGGTGACGAAACACTCCTCGTGGCGAGCGGCAAGCCGGTGGGTGTCTTTCGCACCACGCCGGACTCCCCGCGCGTGCTGATCGCCAACGCGAATCTGGTGCCCCACTGGGCGACCTGGGAGCAGTTTCGGGAGCTCGAGCGACTCGGCCTGACGATGTTCGGCCAGATGACAGCCGGCTCGTGGATCTACATCGCGACGCAGGGCATCATCCAGGGGACGTACGAGACGTTCGCCGAGCTGGCCCGGCAGCACTTTGGCAGCAGCCTGCGCGGCCGGGTGGTGCTGACCGCGGGTCTTGGCGGTATGGGCGGCGCGCAGCCCCTGGCGATCACGATGAACGAGGGGATCGCCTTCTGCATCGAGGTCGACCCGGCGCGCGCGAAGCGGCGGCTTGCCGATGGGTACGTCGACGAGGTGACCGCCGATCTGGGCGACGCGCTGCGCAGGATCGAGCTTGCGCGGGCGGAGGCGCGGCCCTACTCGCTGGCCCTCGTCGCCAACGCCGCCGACGTGGAGCCCGAGCTCGTGCGACGCGGCCTGCGGCCCGACGTCGTGACCGACCAGACCAGCGCGCACGATCTGCTGAACGGCTATGTTCCCGGCGGCATGTCCCTCAAGGCGGCGCTCGCGCTGCGGGCGAAGGACCCCGACGCGTACGTGCGCGCCAGCCGCGAGAGCGTCGCGCGCCACGTCAACGCCATCCTCGCCTTCCAGCGCGATGGCGCTGTGGCCTTCGACTACGGCAACAACATCCGCCAGCAGGCACGCGACGCAGGGGTGCGGGACGCGTTCGACTTCGAGGGTTTCGTGCCCCTGTTCATCCGGCCGCTGTTCTGCGAGGGGAAGGGACCGTTTCGCTGGGTGGCGCTGTCGGGCGATCCCGAGGACATCAGGCGCACCGATCGGGCGATCCTCGAGCTCTTCCCGGAGAACGAGAGCCTGGCCCGCTGGATCCGCCTGGCCGAGGAGAAGGTTCCGTTCCAGGGGCTTCCCGCCCGCATCTGCTGGCTGGGGTACGGCGAGCGCGCGCGGGCCGGCCTGCGCTTCAACGAGCTCGTCGCGTCGGGTGAGGTGAAGGCGCCGATCGTGATCGGGCGCGACCACCTTGACGCTGGATCCGTGGCCAGCCCGAACCGGGAGACCGAAGGGATGCGCGACGGCTCCGACGCGATCGCCGACTGGCCGGTCCTGAACGCGCTGCTGAACACGGCCGCCGGTGCGACCTGGGTGAGCTTCCACCATGGCGGCGGCGTGGGAATCGGGTACAGCCTGCACGCCGGCATGGTGGTGGTGGCCGACGGAACCCCGGAGGCCGCGCGCCGCCTCGAACGGGTCCTCACCACCGACCCCGGCATCGGAGTAGCCCGGCACGCGGATGCCGGCTACAAGCGCGCCGTCGACGTCGCGCGCCGCCGCGGTGTCAAGGTCCCGATGCTCGCCGCGGCCGAGCGCCGCTCGATGGAGCCCGAGGTGCGCCGGCCGGATCTCAGCTGAGGTGCGCCGGCCAGATCGCAGCTGAGGAGAGCCTGCCCCCGCTGCGCCGGTGCCAGGCGCGACGAGCGTTCCGTCGCCCTGGCGGCAGGCGCAACGAGCGTTCCGCCGCCCTGGCGGCAGGCGCGACGAGCGTTCCGCCGCCCCGACCACGCCCGGCAGGGGGGTGTCGTCCGAGCCGCCGGCGGGGAGTCAGAATGCCGTCAAGAGCCGACGTTGATCCAGGCTGCGCCGCAACTCGCCCCTCCCGAACGCGCCCCAGGCCACCACATGGAGCTGGCTCGACCCGAATGCGTCCGGTGGAGTGGTCCACGCGATCCGGTCACTGCCCATCGAGAAGAAGCGCTGAGCGGGTGTCGGGCCCAGGAAGGGCGGGCTCGTGACGAGCCGTCCCGTTTCGGGATCGATGGAGAACACGGACAGCAGGCCGTCGAGCGCTCCGGGGCTGTCCGCCCGCCAGACCCCCAGTGCCGACCCATCAGAGGCCCAGGCGATCGCGTAGTCGCCGATCACCACGCTGTTGGGGCTGGCGGACGCTCCCGCGCCGACCGGCACGACCCCCGTGGCGAGCGCGGACGGCGCGGCGCTGGCACCGGAGTCGGGGGTCGACGACGCGGGGGCTGCGGGCCGCGTCGACGCAGGCGAAGAACCGGCGGTGGGCAGCGCCGGCTGCACCGCAGAGCTATCCGCCGATGCACGCCTGGAATCCGTTCCCGCTGGTGCTGTCGCGGCGTCTCCGCCTGGCGCGACCGGGCTGGACACTCCCGGAGTGCCACCGCTCGAATCCGGCGAGACCGTCGGCAGCGGCTCCGACGGGAAGATCGGCTGCGGCTCGGCGGGCGGCGTCGGGGTGGGCGCCGGGCTCAGGTCGGGGATCCGCTCCCGTAGCGCGCCGGTCATGCCGGTGCCGGCGGGTGTTTGCGTCGGCCTGGTGGACGGGCCGGACGGGCGATGCGTTGCCTCCGGGCGCCGCGTGCCCGAAGCGGAATGCGCTGTCCCACCGGCGCGCGGGCTCGGTGTGGCAGCAGGCGTCGATCCAGGCGTGCCCGCGGCTCCGGCGGATGGGCCGGTTGGGCCCGCCGCGCCGGTCCCGGACGCCTCGCTCCCCTCCGTGAATGGGTCAAGAGCGGCCCACTGATCGAACTCCAGCGCGCCCTCGCCAAGGGTCGGCAGCGCGCCTGCGCCGCGCAGATCGCCGCGCCAGAACGCGACATACTGCCCGGTCGGGTCGACCGATGGCAGCCAGACCTTGCTGAGCCGCAGTGGACGTTGCTCACCGGTCGCCGGGTCGATCACGAACGAGTGCGCCTGCAGCCGCTGCCGGTCGTCCGCGGATGGGCTGGTGCTGCTGCCGACGATCCACCCGCCGGCCCAGGACGAGAAGTAGGAGTCGTGGTTGTCCGTCATCGGCTGCGCGAGGAGGTCGCCGGGCTGCCAGGTGTAGATGTCGGAGCCGTGGCTGCCGTCCGCCGGCATGGCGCTGAATGCCAGGGTGCTGCCATCGGGGGCCCACGCGGCGGACAGCCCCGTCGGCACGACGTTGCTCAGGATCACCTGTGCGAGCGCGACCTCGGCCACGCCGCTCGCCCCCGGAGTTCCGGAGCTCGCGCTCGCGCTGCCGACCGCTGCTCCCGGCGGCGTGCCCGCTGCGCCCGTCGGGCCGATGCTCGCCCCAGGAGAACGCGTCGCTGTCGCCGTGTGAGGCGGCGATGCGCTCTGACGGTGCGTGGCGGCGGGTGAGCGCGGCGCCGCGGTAGGT
>JBJKRK010000270.1:0-5905 GCA_046704705.1 Candidatus Limnocylindrales bacterium
GCCGCGCAGCGCGTCCCCGGCACCCGGCGCTGCCGCGCAACGCGCCGGCCACGCCGCGTGCCTGTGCTACGCTCGCCGCGATGCTGACGATGCAACACGCCTCCCACTACCTGTTCACCTCCGAGTCGGTGACCGAAGGCCACCCCGACAAGATGTGCGACCAGATCAGCGACGCGATCCTGGACGCCATCCTGCGCGACGACACCGGTGCACGTGTCGCCTGCGAGGCCGCCACGACCAACGGCATCGTGCTGGTGCTCGGCGAGATCACCACGAGCACGTACGTCGAGTTCCAGAACGTCGTGCGCGACACGATCCGGTCGATCGGCTACACCGACGCGCGATACGGGTTCGACTACCGCACCTGCGGCACCTTCGTCTCGGTGCGCGAGCAGAGCCCCGACATCAAGCGGGGCGTGGACGACGCGCTCGAGTCGCGTGGCCGCGGGGACGTGCGCGAGCAGGGCGCGGGCGACCAGGGGATGATGTTCGGCTATGCCTGCCGCGAGACCCCCGAGCTGATGCCCCTGCCCATCACGCTCGCCCATCGCATCGCCCGGCAGCTGGCGCAGGTGCGCAAGGACGGCACGCTGCCCTACCTGCGGCCGGACGGGAAGACGCAGGTCACGGTGGAGTACGAGCACGGCGAGCCGAAGGCGGTGCGCACGGTCGTCGTCGCGGCCCAGCACGACGAGGAGGTCGCCGCCGACCGGCTGCGGGACGACATCATCGAGACGGTGGTGCGCCCGATGATCCCGGAGCGCCTGCGCGAGATCGACCCGCAGATCCTGGTCAACCCGACCGGCCGGTTCGTCATCGGCGGCCCCATGGGCGACGCGGGACTCACCGGTCGCAAGATCATCGTGGACACGTACGGGGGCATGGCGCGTCACGGCGGCGGGGCGTTCAGCGGCAAGGACCCCTCGAAGGTGGACCGTTCCGCGTCCTACGCCGCGCGCTGGGTGGCCAAGAACGTCGTGGCGGCCGGGCTGGCCGATCGGCTGGAGATCGCCAT
This sequence comes from Candidatus Limnocylindrales bacterium, assembly GCA_046704705.1. GTDB lineage: Bacteria > Chloroflexota > Limnocylindria > Limnocylindrales > CSP1-4 > JBJKRK01. The sequence goes on from JBJKRK010000270.1 coordinate 1,016, forward strand.
CAGCTACGCCATCGGCGTCGCGCGCCCCCTGGCGGTCGCCATCGAGACGTTCGGGACGGGGCGGCTGCCCGACGAGCGGATCCAGCACCTGATCGAGCGCCATTTCGACCTGCGGCCCGGCGCGATCATCGAGCAGCTCAACCTGCTGCGGCCGATCTACCAGCAGACGGCCTCGTACGGCCATTTCGGGCGGCCCGACCTGGACCTGCCCTGGGAGCGGACCGATCGCGCGGCCGAGCTCGCCGTGGAGGCCGGCCTCCCGCTGCCGTCGGCGGCGACGCCTGCCTGAGGAACGCGCGGCGACGCCTGCCTGAGCGACCCGCGGCGACCCACGCCCGGGAGGCCCACCGCGGCCAGCCTGAGGAACCCGCGGCGACCCCAGCCTGAGGGAGCTGCAGCCACGGCTGCCTGAAGGACCGGCACGGCCGGGCGCCCTGCCGGGCCGGTCGGAGGGTCCGGCCCCGAGTCCGGACGGTCGGCAGGTGTCCTGCGCCGCTGGCACCTGCGGCGGCCCCGGCGGCGCTACGATGGCGCCCTGATGTACGCCGTCATCCTGGCCGGAGGGAGCGGGACACGGCTCTGGCCGCTCTCCCGACGCGACCGCCCGAAGCCCTTCCTCGCGTTGCTCGGGCAGGCCACGCTGTTCCAGCGCACCGTGGCGCGCCTGCTGCCCATCCCGGAGCTCGCGGGGTACGCGGGCATCTACGTGGTCGTCGCGCGCCGTCACATGCACCTGGTGCGCGAGCAGGCGCCCGACCTGCCACGAGACCACATCCTCGTCGAGCCGGAGGGGCGCAACACCGCGCCCGCCATCGCCCTCGCCGCGCTCGCCGTGCAGCGGCCGCCCGACGAGGTGATGGCCGTCCTGCCCGCCGACCACCTGATCGACGATGAGGACCGGTTCCGGGTTGCGCTCCGTGTCGCGGCCGGCACGCTCGCGCGGCGGGCGTTCGGCGTCGAGGCGCCACTGGTCACGCTGGGCGTGCAGCCTCGCGCCCCGGAGACGGGGTACGGCTACCTCCTTCCGCGCGAGGCCGGCGATGCGACGACGCCGGCGGGCGCCGACTTCGAGCTGCCCTCCGGGACACCCCGGCTCCGCGGGTACGCGCTGCGCGGGTTCGAGGAGAAGCCGTCCCGCGAGCGCGCCGCGGAGCTCGTCGGCACGCCCGGCGTGGCGTGGAACGCGGGCATGTTCCTCTGGCAGCGCGGCGCGATCGTCGACGCGCTCGCTGCCCATGCGCCGGACGTCCTGGCGGGGGTCCGGCAGGCGCTGCTGGATTCGACGGCGCACGGCCGGCTCGACGCCGAGGCAGCCACGCGCGCGTACCGACTCGTGCGGGCGACCTCGATCGACTACGCGGTGATGGAACCCGCCGCACGGGACGGACGGGTCGTGATGGCGTCGCTCGACTGCGGCTGGAGCGACATCGGCAACTGGGGCGCCGTGCTCGAGCGGCTGCGCGCGGCCGCAGGCGGTTCGGATGCGCCGGCGCTGCTGGGCGACGCTCGGGACGATGCCTCGCACGACGTGCTGGTCCACGCGGCGGGCGGGCGGACGGTCGTGACCATCGGACTTCGGGATACCATCGTCGTCGATACGCCCGACGCGGTGCTCGTCTGCGCCGCGGATCGCTCCCAGGAGGTGAGGACCATGGTGGACCGGCTCGCTGCCGCGGGGAGGACCGAGCTCCTGTGAGCGTGCACGCTCCGGTTCCGCCCATCGTCTTCGGCACCGACGGGTGGCGCGCCCGCGTGGCCGACGAGTTCACCTTCGAGAACGTGCGGCGCTGCGCCGAGGGCGTGGCCCGCTTCGTCGTCGCGCAGGGAACGCAGGCGCAGGGCGTGGTCGTGGGCTACGACCGGCGCTTCGTCAGCGAGCATTTCGCCCAGGCCGCTGCCGAAGTCTTGCTCGCGCACGACATCCCGGTGCTGTTCGCCGACGCCCCCATCCCGACGCAGATGACCTCGTACGAGGTCGTGGAGCGCGGCGCCGCGTGCGCCATCATGATCACCGCGTCGCACAACCCGTGGACCGACAACGGCTTCAAAGTGAAGTCGCCGACCGGCGCCGCGGCGGGTCCCGAGATCCTGGCGACCCTGGAACGGACGATCCGCGAGCGGGCCGGCGAGCAGCCCGAGCGGCGTCCCTTCGCCGACGCCGAGGCCGCAGGCCTGGTCGAGCGCTTCGATCCCTTCGATGGGTACCGCGCATACGTCGAGCGGACGCTGGATCTCGAGCGACTCCGGGCGACGCCGCTGCGGGTCCTCGTCGAGCCGATGTACGGCTCGGGGGCGGGCTGGATCCCGCGTCTGCTGGCCGGCGGCCGGATCCGTGTCGACGAGATGCACGCCGAGCGCAACCCGTATTTCGGCGGGATCAACCCCGAGCCGATCAGGCCGAACATCGACGCCGCCCTCGAGGCGTTGGGACGAGGGGGCTACGACCTGGGCCTGCTCCTCGATGGCGATGCCGATCGGGCCGGTGCGGCGGACGAGCAGGGCGCGTTCATCCACCAACTGCAGGTCTTCGGTCTGCTGATGTACTACCTGCTGGAGCACCGCGGCATGCGGGCGCCGGTCGTGTACGCGGTCAACGAGACCCGCATGGTCGGGATCCTGGCGCAGCGCTACGGCGTGCCGGTGCACGAGACCTCGGTCGGCTTCAAGTACGTCGGCCCGAAGATGATCGAGACGGGCGCGATGATGGGGGGCGAGGAATCGGGCGGGTACGGGTTCGGGATGCACCTTCCCGAGCGCGACGGCATCTATGCCGACCTCATGCTGCTCGACCTCTTCCTGCGCGAGCGCGAGGCCGGGCGCTGGCCGGTTTCGCGGGCGGTGGCACACCTGCACGAGATCGCCGGGCCATCGTTCTACCTGCGTCGGGACGTGCACGTGGACCGGGCCGTGTATCCGGCGCTGAAGGAGCGCCTCCTGCGGGAGCTTGCCGAGCGGGCCCCCGCTGCGCTCGACGGCGCCCCGGTGACGCGGTCGCTCGCGCTCACCACGAACGACGGCTTCAAGTTCTGGACGGGCGACGGGTCGTGGCTGCTGGTCCGCTTCAGCGGCACGGAACCCCTCGTCCGGGTGTACGCAGAGACGTCCTCCGCGCAGAGCCGGGACGCGTATCTCGACGCGGGCGAACGCCTCGTGCGGGCGGGGGCCTGAGCCATGGCGACGCAGTCCGAGCTCGACGGGGTGCTCGACGATCGAACGGTCCTGGCGACGTACGACGCGGCGGGGATGCTCGGGCGCATCGGCGAGTTCCCCGAGCAGCTCCCGGACGCGTGGCGACGGAGTCGCGACCTGGCGCTGCCGGAGGCCCACCGCGCGACGAGCGCGGCGGTCGTGCTGGGCATGGGCGGTTCGGCCATCGGGGCCGACCTGGTCCGCGGGATCTTCGCTTCCCGGCTGCGCGTCCCGCTGCTGACGGTCCGGGATTACGACCTGCCCGCGTTCGCGGGATCGTCCACGCTTGCCATCGCCGCGTCGTACAGCGGCGCGACGGAGGAGACGATCAGCGCGGTCACGCAGGCGCTCGAGCGGCAGTGCCCGGTCGCCGTCATCACCACCGACGGGCCGCTGCGGAGCGTGGCGGAGCGGGCCGGGCTGCCGCTGCTGGCCTTCCCGGGCGGCGGCCAGCCGCGCGCCGCGGTGGGCTACGGAATGCTCCTGCTGGCCGGCCTGCTGGAACGCGCCGGCCACCTGGAGGTGTGTGAGGCCGAAATCACGGCAGCCGTCGATGCCGCGCGCGCGACGGTGGCACGCTGCGAGCCGGGCGTTCCCACGGCGCGCAATCCCGCGAAGCAGCTGGCCTGGTCGCTGGTCGATCGGCTGCCGGTGATCGAGGCGAGCGGCCACCTGGCGCCGGTGGCGCGTCGCTGGAAGACGCAGCTCAACGAGAACGCCAAATCGACGGCCGCCTGGGAGGAGCTGCCCGAGGCGACCCACAACGCCGTCGTCGGCTACGCCCAGCCGGAGGCGCTGCACGAACGGATGTTCGTGGTGTTCCTGGCCAGCTCGCTGGAGCACCCCCGCAACGCCCGCCGGGCGGGCCTCTCGGCCGAGCTGCTCGGGGCGGCGCAGGTCGCCCACCAGGTGGTCCCCGCGGCGGGGCAGGGCCGCCTGGCGGAGGCGTGCTCGCTGATCGCGCTGGGAGACCACGTGAGCGCGTATCTCGCGCTCCTGTACGGCCTGGATCCAACCCCTGTGGAGGCCATCGCGCAGCTCAAGACGCGGCTTGCAGCGCTCGACGCCGAGGCCGGCGACTGACCTCTGCACGGCAGTCGAGGTGGGCTGCGCCACCATCGGCAGCCCGCCGGGCGCCCTCTCCGTTCTTGGCCCGCAGCTGTAGGCTAGTGGGGTGGCAAGCCGCCCCCGGTCGCTCGGGTAGGCGACCGACCGGCACCCAGGAGTCAGGTCGGCCGCCGGGTCCCCGGATGGCCGACCGCGGAGGGATCGGCCCGATGCATTCCAGTCTGATCGGCAAGATCGAGAAGGCCAATCGCTACGCGCGCGAGACCGACCGGATCACGTTCGAGAAACTGACCGTGACGTTCCGCGGCGACAACGACACGCATCAGGTCACGCTCGACGCCGACACCTGGCACTGCACCTGCCATTTCTTCGAGAGCTGGAAGTCCTGCGTCCACATCCTCACGCTGCAGAAGGTTCTGGGGTCGATGCTGCCCGACGTCGCCCAGACATCGATCTTCGACGTGACGGAGGCCGCCGCCGTCTGAGGTCCACCTCCCGAAGAACTGCCGGAGGCGGGGCCGCCGCGGTTCCGCTGGCAGGTTGGCGCGCACCCTGGTCGCTGAGCGACCGCGGGCCGCGGCTACGCTGCGGGCGCGCCCAGGGCACGGCGCAGTCCGGGGGCGCGCCCCGGCC
>JBJKRK010000271.1:0-11712 GCA_046704705.1 Candidatus Limnocylindrales bacterium
ATCATGTGCCGCCGGGGCCACGCGCGGTGCCGCCCTCCCTCGCTGCTGGAGTCCCTCGCAGACGTGCAGGAGGTTGGCGCGCGCGCGCGCCCGTCGACGCGGCGTGGCCAGGTACCAGCCGGCGCCGGCCACATCCGCGAGCCGGTGGAGGAGCGGATCTGGCACCCGCAGCGCCACGCCGGCCAGCGCGACGACGAACGCAGCCACGACACGCTGGCCGAGCGTTGCCCGCTCCACGTCACCCGGCGCCCGCCTCATCGAGGTGGACCTCCTCGCCGGCCTGTTCCGCCCGATCCACGGAGGCGGCCACAGCACGGTCGGCACCTGCGGGGCGGTTGGAGTCACCACGCGGGCGTGCCGCGTCGGCTCGAGCGTGCAGATCGGCGGCTTCCTGGACCGTCGCTGGCCAGATCGGCTTGAAGATGTACCACTGCTCGGGTGCGGCCTGGACCATGCGCTCGAGCGCGTCCGCGATCGCCTGCGTGGCGCGCTGGAGGGCCGCCGGGCTGTCGTCCTCGACCTGGATCGGATCGAAATGCGCGGCGCTGTACGTCCCGTCGGCGTTGCGCCGGTTGACCACCGGGACGATCGCGGCGCCCGTGCGTGCCGCGAGGAGCGCCGGGCCCGCAGGAAGCGTGGTCCACTCGTCGAACAGCCGGACGGGGATGCCGTCCCCGCGGTATCCCCAGTCGACCAGCAGCCCGAGGATCGCCTGCTGGCGCAGCACGCGGAAGATCTCGCGCATGTTGCGCCAGGCGATCACCTCGACTCCCCACGCGCGGCGCTGCGCAGCGAGCAGGTCGTACAGCTCAGGGTAGGCGCTGTCGTCCGCCAGGCCATAGACGGGCCACCCCTTCGCCGCGAACGCCGCGGCGAGCGTCTCCAGGTGGCCGATGTGGGCGGCCACGACGATCATGCCGCGCCCCGCCGAGCGGAGTTGCTCGTACAGACGCGTGAACGATTCGACGCCGTTGTCGCGGTCCGCCCGCACGAGCCGCGCCGGCACGGCGGGGTCCAGCGCGGGGAGCCGCATGAGCTCGATGACGTAGCGTGCGTACGTCTGAAACACCCGCCGCGCCAGCCGCTGGACTTCGGGGGTGTCGGGCGGCCGACCCAGCACGTGCGACGCGTTGGAGACGATGATGCGTCGCTTCGCGGGCCAGGCGTAGTAGCTCGCCAGGAACAGCACGCGGGCCACGGGGAAGCTCACACCCACCGGAACGTGTCCCAGCGTGAAGGAGGCCGCGCGGTACGCCCGCACGACCGCCTTCTCGCGGGCACGCCTGGCGAGATGCACGGGCCGCCGGGAGGCGGTCGTGCGCCGGTGCGGGGCATAGCCCACACCGCTGCGCTGGCCGCGCCCCTGGTGGGTGGAGTGTTCCTCGGCTGGCACGGGAAGTCGGGCGAAGCGCGCCTGTCGCCTACTTCGTGGCGGCGGTCTTCGCCCGGGCGGGCGAGGCGGCACGCTTGGGCGAGGGCGTGGCGCTCTGGGAGCCGTCGAGGACGCGGTTATCGCGACCGGCGATGAAGTCCTCGACCAGCTCGCGCGCCTTGTCGTCGTGAATCTGCACGGGCGGGCTCTTCATGAAGTACGAGGCGGGGCCCACGAGTGTGCCGGAGAGGCCGCGATCCATCCCCAGCTTCAGGCACCGTACGGCGTCGATCACGACACCCGCGCTGTTCGGGCTGTCCCACACTTCGAGCTTGAGCTCGGCGTTCAACGGGACGTCGCCGAAGGTCGTGCCCTCCATGCGGATGTAGCACCACTTGCGGTCCTGCAGCCACGGCACGTGGTCGGAGGGGCCGACGTGAATGTCGTCCGGCTCGAGCTCGTAGTCGAGCATCGACGTGACCGCGTTCGTCTTGGAGATCTTCTTGGACTCGAGCCGCTCGCGCTCGAGCATGTTCAGGAAGTCGGTGTTGCCGCCGAAGTTCAGCTGGTAGGTCCGCTCGAGCTTCACGCCTCGGTCCATGAAGAGGCGCGTCATCACGCGGTGGCTGATCGTCGCGCCGACCTGGCTCTTGATGTCGTCGCCGATGACCGGCACACCGGCCTCAGCGAAGCGACGCTGCCAGTACGGCTCGCGCCCGATGAAGACAGGGATGCAGTTGACGACGCCGACGCCCGCCTGCAGCGCCTGCTCGACGTACCACTTGGTCGCCTCTTCCGAGCCGACCGGGAGGTAGTTGATGACGACGTCGACTTCGCGCTCCTTCAGGATGCCCACGATGTCGGCGGTCGGGCCGGGCGCCTTCTCGATGATCTGGCTCAGGTACTTGCCCAGGCCGTCGTGCGTCATGCCGCGCTCGACTGTCACGCCGAGGTGCGGCACCTTCTGGAAGACGTACGTGTTGTTGGGCTTGGCGTAGATCGCCTCGGAGAGGTCCTTGCCGACCTTGTTCTTGTCGATGTCGAAGGCGGCCACGAACTCGATGTCGCGGATGTGGTAGCCACCCAGGTCGACGTGCATGATCCCGGGGATGAAGTCCCCGGGCTGCGCGTTCTCGTAGTAGTAGCGGCCCTGGACCAGGCTGCTGGCGCAGTTGCCCACGCCGATGATCGCCGCGCGGATCTTGCCGTCCTTGCGCCCGGGATGCCTGCCGTTGGGGGTACCGGCCGCGGCCTGTGTCGTCTCTTCCACGGAGTCTTACTCCTCCACTTCCCGCGCCTGCGCGCGGACATGCTGGATCCGTTGCAGCACGGTGACCGCGCTGAGGATGAACAGAAGACCGATGCTGAGCTGGAGCCACGGTCCGCGGGTCGGTCCGCCCGTCAGTCCGCTGGCAATCAGGCCCGCGCCGAGCAACACGACTCGTTCGGGCCGGGGGGCCACACCGACGTCGCCGCCGAAACCCAGGCTCTCCGCGCGCGCGCGAGTGTAGCTCACGAGGAGCGCCGCGCCCATCGTCAGGGCAATCAGGCCCGCGAGGAGTGCGGCGTTGGCGACCGATGTCCCGACCAGGCCGATCACGAGGCCGGCATAGACGACCGCCTCACCGCCCCGATCGAGCGTGCTGTCCAGAAACGCCCCGAAACGCGAGACGCGCCCCGTTGCCCTGGCCAGCGCGCCGTCGAGCAGGTCGAAGGCCGCGAAGAACAGGCTGACGATGCCCGCGGGGAGCCACTGGCCGCCCGCGGCGAGTGCGCCGGCCAGACACGACCCGCCGAAGCCGATGACGGTGAGCGCGTTGGGCGTGAGGCCGAGCCGGCCGAACACGGTGGCGATCGGCTCTGCGCTGCTCCGCACGCGCTGGCGGAGGCGCGGGCTGACCAGCGAGCGTTCCGTCACCGGCGCACCTCGAGCCAGCCGGCTGTGCGGGACGGGCAGGGGTGCGACCGCAATGCCGCGATCTTCACGAGGCTGCCTCGGCGTGCCGGATCATCTCGCTCTGCCGGTGCACGTACCGGTCGATGACGTCGCGTCGCAGCGAGCAGATCACCTCGCGACCGGAGCGACGCGTCTCGACCAGGCCGGCCACGCGGAGCGTGCGCAGGTGCCAGGAGACGAGCGGCTGCGAGAGGTCGACGTACGCGATGAGCTCGGTCACGGTAGCCGGCGACTCGGCCAGCCGCTGGATGAGCCGGAGGCGGGTCACGTCGGCGAGCGCTTTGTGGTAGGCACGCAGCTCTCGGAGTTCGGCGGGCGCCGTGGCCAGCACGGCGATGGTGGAGCGGATGTGCGCGGGAGAAGGCAAACCGTCAACTCAATGCAACTTTATATAAAGCGTGGTTGATGCTAGGCCCGCGCTGCGCCATCTGTCAACCAAGGGGGGCGTGCCCCGGCGGTGCGCGCGGCCGCTATTCGAAGCGAGGTGAATGCGCGTCCAGGATGGCTCGCCGGACGTCGGCCGCTGCCGCGTGGGTATGAAGCAACGCCGCCAGGTCGGCGAGGGCCCGCTCGACATCGGCGGCAGCCCCGACGTGGTGACCCTCGACCGTCACCAGGATTTCGTGCGTGTCCACGCGCGCAGCGCTCTCGGCGCTCTGGCGCCAGCACCAGCGGCGGGCGCTCGCGGCGCCGGCCTCATCGACGAAGACCACCTCGCCGGGCTCCGGGTGCTCCGCGGCGCTCGCTCCGAGGTCGGCCCAGCGCTCATCGCCGGTCGCAAAGCGGACCGTTGTCCCGCCGGCGATGGCGCGCACATCGAAGACGGCCACGGGGAGCGCAAAGCGGATGCTCACCAGGTTCGCCATGTCCACGAGCGTGCCGATCTCGGGGAGCTCGCCCTGCTTCGTCAGGCGGCGCAGGAGCGCCTCGGCCGCCGAGCGGTACTGCGTCGGATCGACACCGAAGCTGCGGAAGACGCGCCGCCAGGCGGCCAGCGCGGGGAGCTCGCTGAGTGGCGTCGTGCCGATCCGCTCACGGACGGTACGCTGCTCGGACCGGAATGCCGTTCTGAGGTCCGGAGCGCTGGGACCATTCGAGACCGCGCTGGCATACAGCACCCCCCCGACCAGACTCGGGTAGCGTGCGAGCACCTCCGGGTCGTAGCGGAAGTACGCCATGGATCCCATCTTGCACCGAAGCACGGCCTCGTGCCCATGGCCGGGAACGTCGGTGCCGCCCTCCGGCTGGCGGAAGGTCGCCGGGGCGTGGTCCCTCTCTTTCACACAGCCCGGTGAGCAACGATCGTCGCGCGAGCGGCCGCGACGGTAGGTGGCGCGACGAGGGCAATCATGCGCGGCAGCCCTGCCTGCTCGTCACATCCGGTCCGCTGCCTGGCCCTGGTCGTCGCATGCAGCGGGCACCTGCCCTGCTCGCCACACCCGGCGGGCGACTACCTGCGCGCCACATCCGGTCCGCTGCCTGCCCCGCGCGCCGCCGATCCTGCCAGTGAGGCGTGCCCGGACTGTTGGGCTCGATCCCGCTCCTGGATCAGGACCGGGGGCGGCCACGGCACCCTGCCCCGGCGAGGCGCGAGACTCCGAGCGAGCGTGGGGTGGCGGGCCGGGTGGCGACCGCACGTGCCCGGCGCTCGGGCAGGGGCACCGCAACTGGCCTTGCAGCCTCCGGGCGACTGGGTGGCAAGCAACGGGCCGCGGAAGCGCCGGATAGGTGGCCTTGCGGTCTCCGGGCGACTGGGTGGCAAGCAACGGGCCGCGGAAGCGCCGGATAGGTGGCCTTGCAGTCTCCGGGCGACTGGGTGGCAAGGAACGGACCGCGGAGCAGCCGCAAGCGAGGGGACCTGGCGCAGTCGCGGAGCGGCCGGGTGCGGGACGCGCTTCCTTGCTGGCGACTGAGGTCGCCGGGCCCTGAGGCACTGCGGAGGTCGTATCCGGGGCCAGGCCCACCCGGGACGGGCATGACCACTCGAACCACCGAAGTGCCCATGTCCCGTCGATTCCCGACCGTGCGATCTCCGATCGTGCTGGTCCTCGCCACCTTCGAGGGCCGTGGTAGGTCGAACGCGGCAGGCTCAGCCGTGCACGCCGAACCAGAGCGTCAAGCCGGCCCCGGCAACCAGGCAGTAGCTGGCGAAAGGGGTGAGCGTCCGCGTCGTGAAGTAGCGAGTCAGGTAGCGCACCGACAGGTACGCGGCGATAGCAGCTGCTGCGCTGCCGGCGAGCACCTGCCCCAGCACGCCCCGGCCGTCGGGACCGAGCAGGTCCGGCAGCTTGTAGACTCCTGCCCCCAGGATGATCGGGGTCGCCAGCAGGAACGAGAAGCGGGCCGCATCCTCATGGTCGAGTCCGCGCACCAGCCCCGCGGCCATCGTGATTCCGGATCGGCTGATCCCGGCGAACAGCGCGAACAGCTGGGCGACGCCCACCACGCCGGCCTCGCGGAACTCCAGCGTGTCGAGGCGGCGGGCACCGGCAGGGTTCAGCCCTCGGGCCGCCGCGAGGGCTCGTACCTCGGCCCGACGCCGAAAGACCTCTGCGGTCGCGAGCACCAGGCCATTGAGGAAGAGGAACATCGCCGCCGCGAGGGGCCTGGCGAAGAGCGTCCGGAAGAGATGTTCGAAGAGTGCTCCGGTGAGCCCTGCCGGGATGGTGGCCACGATGAGGAGCCAGCTCAGGCGCTGAATGGGCGTCGCGATCCGCCGCTGGAGGAGTGAGTCGATAACCCCGCGTACGATCTCGACCCACGTTCGCCAGTAGAACGCCACGAGGGCGAGCGCAGTCGCCACGTGGAGTCCCACGAGGAAGGCGAGGAAGTAGGATCCCCTGGCCGACTGTGCGGCGACGATATCGTTCCACCCGAGCAGCTTTGGCAGGACTACGGAATGGCCGAGACTTGACACGGGGAAGAGTTCGGTCACTCCCTGGAGGAGACCAAGCAAGACAGCCTGGGCGTAGCTCACCGGGGTGACCCTCCGAACGGGACGAGGTGTGGGCGCGAGAGCGAGTTGAGCACGGGCTGGCTGCTCAGGTCTGCGGCTTCCGGCGCCGAGCGGGACGCGGCCGGGTGCGAACGGTCGAGCGGCTGGGCCATTCCCGACAGCCTGCCCCGTGGTCGTGAACGTCGTGTCGCCGGCGTGTAAACATTGCACACGGGAGCTCGAGCGGCCGCCCAGCCGTGCGTCGACAATCCGGCTCTTGCCGCAATGCTCCGCTCGGCGCTCCTCCGATGACGGAGACGGCCACGATCAGGCGCATCGCGGGGGTGATGTGGATGCGGAGCCGGCCCTCGGTCCCGGTACGGCGCCGGCCAGTGGTGGGTCCATCACCACCGCACCGCGCGGTGCCGTGAGCGAGCTGCCGCCGGACTCGTGAGCGAGCTGCCGCCGGACTGAGGAATCGGGACATACGGTCTATCCTGTGCAGCGAATCCAGCGCATGCCCGCGCGGATCCAAGGGGAGTCTTTGCAGGGAAGGCTCGCCACAGATCAGCAGGTGACGCGGGGGCCGCCGAGCGTGTGACGTGATCAGGGGCCACGGCGTCAGGAAAGGAACGGCACATGGCGCGCTGGTCTGCACGATCGGCGTCCCGCACCCCGGTCGTCGCTCCGGACGTGCAGCACGCGGAGCGGCCGGGCACCGACAACCGGGCCGGTCGGCCGCTGCGGCTGCTCCTCGTGGACGACCACGAGGTGGTGCGGCAGGGCCTCGTGGCGCTTCTCGACCACCGCGAGGACTTCGAGGTCGTAGGGCAGGCCGGTTCGGCGGCCGAGGCGGTTGCGGCCGCCCGCGAGACGCATCCTGACATCGTGGTGATGGACGTTCGGCTTCCCGATCGATCCGGCATCGAGGCCACGCGCGAGATTCGCGACGAACTGCCTGACGTGCGGGTCGTGATGCTCACGAGCTACCCGGACGAGGAGGCGGTCTTCGCGTCGGTCGCCGCCGGCGCCTCCGGTTTCGTGCTCAAAGAGGTGCGCGGCCGGGATCTCGTTCGAGCGCTCGAGGCGGTGGGGCGGGGGGAGTCGCTGCTTGCGCCTGCGGCGGCGGACAAGGTGCTCGATCGCGTTCGACGCACCGCCGCCGGCGGTGACGACCAGCTGGCCGACCTCACCCCTCGCGAGCGCGAGATCCTCCTGCTGGTCGCCGAGGGAAAGACGAACAAGGAGATCGCCGAGCAGATCTTCCTGTCCGACAAGACCGTGAAGAACTACGTGAGCTCGATCCTGACGAAGCTCGACCTGCAGCGTCGCTCGCAGGCGGCGGCTCTCGTCGCGCAGCGTCGTCTCCCCGGAAGCGAGTAGTCGGCCGACATGCGTCGCCGCCGATGCGGCGGCGCGTCTTCGGCGGCGCGTCCTCGGCGGCCCGACCGGCCATGGTCAGGGGGCGTCTGAAACGGAAACCGGCTCGACTCCGGCGCCCAGCGCAGGCTCCGGCCGGAGAGGCGTCCGCGTGGCCAGCACCGAGCCCAGGATCACCAGCACGAATCCGGCCCCCATCGCCGCCGTGAACGGTTCGCGCAGGATGGCAACGCCGAGCACGGCGGCCACGGCCGGGTTGACGTAGGTGATCACGGTGGCGCGTACCGGCCCGATCTCCTTGATGAGGGCAGCGAAGACAAGGAACGCGGCGGCCGTGCACAGGACCCCGAGGACGGCGACGGCACCCAGCACGTCGGCCCCGGGGAGGATGGCCGGGCGCTCTGCCGCCGCGATCGGCGTGTACACCAGCGCGCAGCAGCAGAGCGCCAGCGCCATCACGCCGAGGGAGGGCAGATCCGACAGCCGCCGCGCCAGGATCGCGGGGCCCGCCGCATAGCAGACCACGACGAGGGCCATCGCGAGGAGGGCCGGAACGTTCGAGGCGTCGATGTTCGCATCCACGATCGCCCCGACCCCGACCAGCCCGATCAGCAGCCCCACCAGGCCGCGTCGGCCGACACGGTCGTGGCCACCGGTGAGTGCCGCGATAACCGTTCCCACCAGGGGCACTCCGGCAACCAGAAGGCCGGCGAGCGAGCTCGGGATCTGCTGTTCAGCGGAGCTCAGGAACACCCAGGGCACCCCGATCTCGACCGCGGCGAAAGCGACCAGCCAGCGCCAGCGCGCGAGCACGGAACGCAGGTCGACGCGCAGGAGCGCGACGGGCAGCAAGAGCAGCGCCGCGATGGCCGTCCGCGCCCACACGAGCACCACCGGCGAGATCTCGGCCACCGCGACACGGATCAGCAGATAGGGGATCCCCCAGATGAGCGACATCAGGCAGAAGAGGAGGAGCGCGCGCCGCGTCATGTAGAGGCGTCAGTCGCGAGTGCCGGGCGAACGGTCACGGCCAGTATCACGCCACGCGGCGCGGGATCCATGGCGAACCATGCGTGCCGGGGCACTCGAGCAGGGTGCACCAACCGATCATCGCAGATGTCCACGCGCCCGGCGGCCCCACTGGTGGGCCCAACAGCCGCGGGCGCCGGTACTACCGGCGGCTGGTGTTTGGAGGTGGGAGTCCGTACGCTGACCAGCGGATCAGCCGGGGGTTCCGACACAGGGCCGCGTTTCTCTCTGCGCGGCCGCCGGCACGCGTGTCGGGCGGTCCGCGGGCCGGTGGTGGGGACGCAGTGTCCAGCGGGCAGGACAGTGCAGGTCGGGGGTGATTGGGCGATGACTCCGTGGCTCGGCAGGCTCGCAGTTCCAGCTGTGGCGCTGGTGCTGGTCGGGTCCGTCTCGGCTGCCAGTGGAGCGGCGCCCATGCCCGCCCGCGACGGCGGGGTAGCGCCGGCACCTTCCCGGCCGACCGCCGCCATGACCGTCGCGCCGGCGCGAGTCGGGCTGTCCAGTCGCGTGGATCTCGCCGCGCTCCGGCTGACAGGCACCCGCACCCGGCCGACCGCCGCCCCGCCGACGACCGCCGCCCGGCCGACGAGCGGCGCGCCGCCGACGACCGCCGCCCCGACGGCGGCCCATGCGGCGATATCCCGGGTCGACGCGTCGACGCAGACCACCTCCCGGGAACCCGAGCTCGAGGGCCGCATGACGTCCTGGCGGGCGGCCGCGCTGGAGAGTGGCGACACGGTCGCGGCCCCCTCAGTCTCCTCCGTCAGATCGCTCAGCTGGTCCGGCTACGTCGCCGGGAGCGGACCGTACACCAGCGTGAGCGGGACATTCAACGTCCCCGACCTCGCCGCCACTTCCGTCGAGACGGTGGCCGCGGAGTGGGTGGGGATCGACGGCTTCGGCGGAACGAGGTCGTTGATCCAGGCCGGCGTCGATGAAACGTACGACCCGACCGCGCGCACGGTGTACACGCAGGCCTGGTGGGAGATACTGCCGGCCCCCAGCACGCCGATCGTGGCGATGACCGTGGTGCCTGGCGACAGCGTCACCGTGGCCATCTCGCAGCTGTCCGGCTCGCTCTGGAGCATCGCGGTCACCGACGACACCACGCGGCAGAGCTACACGACGCAGCAGACGTACAGCGGCCCCCAGACTTCGGCGGACTGGATCGTCGAGGCGCCCACCTCGCTCAACGGAACGCAGGAAACGCTCGGCGCGTACAGTCCCGCGGTCACCTTCAGCGATCTGCGTGCCGGGGGCTCCGAGACCGCATTCACTTCGGTGACCATGGTGCAGGGCGGCGCGACGGTGTCTGTCCCGTCCGCCATGACGGCGGCAGGATTCAGCGTTTCCTACACCGGGCCGCGCGCACCGGCACCGGCGCCGACCGCAACCCCTCTGCCCACCGCGAGCCCTGCGCCGACGCCAGCACCAGCGCAAAGCCTGCGCGTGTACTCGATCCTCCCGGGGCAGCAGTTCATCCTGGATCTGGTGGGGGGTCCGCCGCACCTGCAGGTGCAACTGCAGACGTCACCGAACCAGGTCACCTGGACCGGGCTCGCGATCCTCACGCTGGACGCTTCCGGCGCCGCGACGTATGCGTTCGTGCCGGCACACACGGCGTACTACCGCACGTACTACCCGAGCCTCGGAGCGTACGGGACGGAGACGATCGAGGTCGTCGTGGCCGGAACCTCGGGCCCGACTGCCAGCCCGGTGCCGGAGGCGACTGCCAGTCCCACGTCGAGCATGACACCCCAGCCGTCCGCCAGCCCGACGGCGACACCCCAGCCGTCCGCCAGCCCGACACCTCCCGCATCGACATCCACCGCGCCCACGATCTTCACCGTCACCCGCGGAGACACGGCAACGATCCAGGAGACCGGCCCGGCACACACGACCTTCGTGCTGCAGGTCTCCGCCGCCGGGACGGTGTGGTCCACCCTCGCGAGCGTCAGCACCGACGCCAGTGGCCGCGCCGCCTACGCGTTCGCCCCAACCGAGACAGCCTACTACCGTCCGGTCTTCCCCGGGGCGCAGCCGGGGACAGCCGGGCTGGGCGTCGTTCTGCCCCCGCAGAGCGCGGCGATCGGCCTGAGCGCGAGCGCCAGGGCGATCGCCTGGTCCGGCGGCGTGACCCTCACCGTTCGGCTGACCGACACCGGCGCAAGCGTCGCCGGGCGCGCTGTCCGGCTGATTGCCAGCCGTGATGCGGTCACCTGGTCGACGATCGGGACGCTGACCACCGATGCGACAGGCAGCGCGAGCATGCGCTACACGCCGGCGACGAACCTCTGGTACCGGGCCGTATTCGAGAGCCCGGGAGATCTCCCGGCGGAAACGAGCACGCCCGTTCGTGTCGTGGTCCGGGAGATTGCCATCCTCCGGCCGACCAACCTCGGGGCGGTCCGGTCGGTCCCGCTCGACGCGCTTGTCACGTTCACGACGACCGTCCGCCCGGATCGACCGGAGCTGCCGCCCGCCAGGGTGACGTACACGTTCTATCACTACGCCGCGGGTCGCTGGACGCTCGTCGCGCGGCGGGACGGGTACGCGAACGCGCGTGGACAGGTGAGCGCAACCTGGCGCTTCTCCGCGCCGGGCGCCTGGTACGTGCGCTCGATCGCCGACCCGACGTCCGACAACGCGAACAGCGTGTGGAGCGCCGTCGAGCGCTACCAGGTCAACACGTAGCCAGGGCGCGCATCTTCCGTCGCGGCTGGTCGCCCTGTGTCGGCGGCCTGAAACCGGCGCGCACCTCAAGCCGTCGCGCGCCGCAGGCCGCCGATCGCTTCAGTCTCGAGCCCCGACAGGCCCTGATCGCGGGCGTAGACCGCGAGCGTCGCCGAGAGGAAGAGGGCGAGGACGCGGGCGCGCGCAAGCTGCTCCTCGGAGATCGGGCCGTATTCCGTCGCGAAGGCGGGGCGGGCGGCAGGGGGCAGGAGACTCCAGTACAGCTGGAGGTCGACGCTGGGGTCGCCCTGGCAGAGGTCGCCCCAGTCGATGATTCCCGAGACCCGGCTGCCGCTGACCAGGACA
>JBJKRK010000272.1:0-3373 GCA_046704705.1 Candidatus Limnocylindrales bacterium
CGATGCGCGCGGGCCACCGGGCGGCACGGCGCGAGGTCCTCGGGCGGCGGGTCGAGTTCTCGAACTCGGAGCTGCGCGCCGTGCCCTGATGTTCCGGCGCGGCTGGCCCCGATGCGTTCGGGGTCAGCCGGCCAGGAGAACCGCCAGCTCCGCAGCCACGCGCGCGTTGTTCAGGATCAGCGACACGTTCGCGCGCACGGTCGCGTCCGCTGTTCGCTCGGCCAGCCGCGCGAGCAGCCA
This sequence comes from Candidatus Limnocylindrales bacterium, assembly GCA_046704705.1. Classification (GTDB taxonomy): domain Bacteria; phylum Chloroflexota; class Limnocylindria; order Limnocylindrales; family CSP1-4; genus JBJKRK01. Next base: position 241 of record JBJKRK010000272.1, read on the forward strand.
GGGAGTCAGCCGCGCGCCGCTCACGCCCGCCGCCTCGGCTTCCGCCACGGCCGCCTCGATCTCGCCCTCCAGCCGCTCGCGCGGCACCGCGTCCGCCGCCGGCAGCGGCACGCACACGAGCAGCCCGCCGAGTCCGATCGCCAGGTGCGTCGCGGCGATCGCCGCGACTTCGGCGACGCTCCCCACCGAGAGCGGCGCCTCGACGCCACTCTCGCGTGCCCAGAAGCCCGGCACCTGGCTCGACCCGAGCGCGACGACCGGGACGCCGCGCGTCTCGAGCGCCTCGATCGTGCGTGAGACGTCGAGGATGAGCTTGGGGCCGGCGCACACGACGGCGACGGGAGTGCGCGCCAGTTCGTCCAGGTCGGCCGAGACATCGAAGCTGCCCGCCCGGCCGGTCGCGGGATCGACCAGGGCGCCGCGGTGCACCCCGCCGATGCCACCGGTGGCGAACACCTGGATGCCGGCGGCCTGTGCCGCGAGCATGGTCGCCGACACGGTGGTCGAGGCCCATCCCGGACGGGCCAGGGACGCGGCGAGCGTGGGCCGGGAAGCCTTGCGGGCATCCCGGGATGTCGCGAGGGCCTCGATCTCCTCGTCGCTCAGGCCCACCCGAAGACGGCCGTCGCGAACGGCGACCGTCGCCGGCACCGCGCCGCCCTCCCGCACCGCGGCCTGGCTCCCGAGCGCCACCTCCCGGCTGGTGGGATACGCAAAGCCGTGGCTGATGAGCGTCGACTCGAGCGCCACGACGGGCCTGCCCGCGGCGAGCGCGTCGGCCACCTCCGGCGCGACCTGCAACCAGGGGGCGAGCCCCGCCTGGCGCCCTGACAAGGTCATCGGATCCCTCTCAACATCATCCAGCAGGTGTACGACCGCGGGTCCGGATTTGACAAGCCATCCCTGCCACTGTATACCTTCGCAACCGGTTGCGGCGGGTGAGGAGACACCAATCACGTGGGGACGAGGCTGCAGTGCGGTTGCATGTGCAACCGGTTGCATCAGGGGCGACAGTGTCGGATCGGGTGACGATCCGCGACGTGGCGGCGGCGGCGCACGTGCACGCATCGACCGTGTCGCGCGTCCTCAGCTCGCCCGACCTCCGCGTCACGCCCGCTCGGCAGCGCGTGCTCGACGCGGTCAGGCGCCTCGGCTACCGGCCCAACCTGCTCGCACGGGCACTGAGCTCGCAGCGGGCGCCCGTGGTTCCGCTGCTGGTACCCGATGTCGCGAACTGGTTCTTCGCCGAGGTGGCGCGAGGGGCGGAAGGGGCCGCGGCAGCGGCGGGCTTCTCGCTCGTGCTGTGCAACACGGAGAGCGACCCGCGCCGCGAGCGTGAGTACCTCGAGTCGCTCGCCGCCCTCCAGGTGCCGTTCGCCGTCGTCGTGCCGACCGACGAGGCGTCCGCGACGGCGATCCGCGTCTTCGCCACGCACTGCCCGGTCGTCACGCTCGACCGGCTGATCGAGGGCCTGGGTGTGCCGTCCGCCACGGTCGACAACCGCCTCGGGGGACGCCTCGCCACGCAGCACCTGCTCGACCTCGGGCACTGTCGGGTCGCCTGCATCGCCGGGCCGCTCACCACCTCCACCGGGCGCGCTCGCGTGCAGGGGTACACGCAGGCGATGGCCGCGAACGGTCGCGAACCCGTGGTGATCCAGGGAGGATTCACCACCCGTGACGGTGTGAAAGCTGCCGGCCGGTTCCTCGACATCGAGCCGCGCCCGACGGCCGTGGTCGCGGCCAACGATCTCTGCGCGATCGCCTTCATCCACGAACTGGAGCATCGGGGGCTGCGCGTTCCGGCCGATGTCTCGGTGGTTGGCTTCGATGACCTCGAGTTCGCGGCGTACTGGCGCCCGAGCCTCACGTCGATTCACCAGCCCGCGCGACGGCTGGGCGCCCTGGCGGTCGAACTCGCGCTCCGGGCGCTGGAGACGGGAGAGGCGCCGCAGCTGCGTCTGCGGCCGCGCCTCGTGACCCGCGAGTCCACGGCAACGGCGCCATGCGAGTGATCGTGTTCGGCAGCCTGAACGCCGACACCACCCTCGACGTGGATCGCCAGCCCGCATGGGGGGAGACGATCCTGGCCCGCGGCTGGTCCACGGCCGCCGGCGGCAAGGGTGCGAACCAGGCGGTCGCGGCGGCCCGCGCCGGCGCACCCCACGTGGCGATGGTGGGGCGCGTGGGGGCGGACGCCGCCGGAAGCTTCCTGCAGGCCGAACTCGAAGCCAGCGGGGTCGAGGCGCACGTGACGGTCGACCCCTCCCGGGCCACCGGCGGCGCGTACATCCTGCGCGGTCCCGACGGCACGAACGCGATCGTGGTCGCGCCGGGGGCAAACGACGCCGTCGAGCTCGACGATCTCGCGCGTATCGACACCTCCGATGACCGCACCTTCCTGATCCTGCAGCTCGAGGTCCCGGTCAGCGTCGTCGCCGAGTCGGTCGCGCTCGCCAGGGCACGCGGATGGTCGGTCGTGCTCAATGCGGCCCCCGTTCGGGCAGGGGCAGCGGACCTCGTCGCCGGCTGCGACACCCTGGTCGCGAACGAACTCGAGGCGGCGCAGTTGACGGGGCTCTCGGTCGGCGACGTTGCCCAGGCCGTGACGGCGGGCGAAGCGCTCCGGCGCCGCGGGCCCGCCCGTGTGGCGGTCACACTCGGAGCGCACGGGGCCGTCCTCGTCACGGATGGCGTCGCATGGTATGCCCCGGCGCCGGAGGTCGATGTCGTCGATACCACGGCCGCCGGTGATGCGTTCGTCGCGGGCCTCGCCGTGGCGCTCGCGCAGGGTCTCCCGGATGACCGGGCGCTGGCGATCGCGGTAGCCGCGGGCTCTCTCACGACGACCCGAGCAGGGGCCCAACCCTCGCTGCCACGGCATGACGAGATCCTCCATACGGCAACCACCGTCAACGTGGCACGGATCGGTACATCCCCAGCGCTGTCCGAGGGGGTGCCTATGTAGGTCGATCCGGCACGTGGCCAGGGGGAGTCACGCGCATCACTCGAGTGGGGAGAGGACAGTCCATCCCAGCAAGAGGCGACACAGAGAGGAGGACGAGATGCCGATCTCGTCGATGAGAACCACCCGTCTGCCGGCAGCACTCGTGGCGGCGGTGCTCGTGGTGAC
>JBJKRK010000273.1:0-4065 GCA_046704705.1 Candidatus Limnocylindrales bacterium
CCCCCTCGATCTGGCGCGCCACGTGCAGCACGTGCGAGTCCCAGGCCTCGTCCCCGTGGTCGCCGGCGGGACCGATGAGCGCGAAGAGCTCGTGCGCGTCGGTATGCCCCGGCAGCAGCGTGCAGCCCGCCCCGTCGATGGCGGGCAGGCCGGGCGGGGCGGCTGCGCCCGCCGGTCGGAGCGCCTCGATCCGGCCACCCCGCACGACCACGTCGAGGCGGCCCTCCGGCTCGCGCCCGGTGCCGTCGAGGTCGGCGACGTCGCGAACGATGAGGTCGCCGGTCAGATCCTGCCGCTGTGCGGCCATACCCATCGCCTCCGCCTACGCGTGCACGAGGACGAGCGGCCGCGGCCCGGGCGCGTCGGCCACGAGCCCCGGCTCGGGTGGCGGCGGACCCTCACGCAGCCGTGCGGTCGCTGCCTCGTCGACGACCCAGCGTTCGCGGTCGATCGCCACGCCGTAGTCCCGCCTCGCGGCCGCCGGGGTGACGTAGCCCTCGCGGACATCGGCCAGCACCATGGCGGGGTCGCGCTTGAATGGATCGCCCCAGCCGCCGCCGCCGCCAGTGTTGTTCTCGAGGACCTCGCCGGTCGCCATCGGACGGTAGAAGCCGCCGTGGAACTCCTCCCGGTCAGTGCCAGGGTTGATGATGATGTGGTTGTTCTCCCCGCTCCGGCCGCCGTTGATGGCCCAGGGGCGGGTACGGGTCTTGTACACCATCATCGCTGCGGTCGAGTCGGCGAGAAAACGATATGCCCGCGAGACCCCCAGACCGCCTCGATGGAGTCCGGCGCCGCCCGTGTCGGGACGCAGGCCGTAGTGCTCGATGAACATCGGGGCCTTCGTTTCGAGCACCTCGACGGGGTTGTTCCGACAGCCCGGCTCGGCGAGCATCATGATCCCGTTCTCGCCGTCGCCACCGGCGTACCCGCCGAAGCCCACGCCCTCGTTCGTGGCCTCCAGCCAGGCCCGACCGTTTCGTGGGTTCACCCCGAGTCCCATCATCGAGCTCACGTCGCCGCCCGAGCAGGCGGGCACGTGGTCGGGCATGCCCTGCGCGAGCGCCTTCAGGATGACCTCGCCCGCAAGGAGCCCGGTCCACAGGGTGAACGTCGCCACCGGCGGCTCCGCGTGCATCAGGCTGCCAGGCGGCGCGATCACCCGCAGCGGACGGAAGTTCCCGTCCGTGGCGGGCGAGTTCGGCGTGGTGACGGCCTTGAAGACGAGGCTGGCGACGCCAACGGTCTGGCCGTACGGGAGGTTGATCGGGCCCTTGACCGCTGGATCAGAGCCCGTCCAGTCGACGACCATCTCATCCGGCGTCACGGTCACGGTCGCCTTCATCTTGACGAGGCGATCCTCCACCCCGTCGCCGTCCATGTAGTCCTCGGCCGACCAGGTCCCCTGCGGCAGCTCGGCGAGGCGCCTGCGGGCGAGCCGCTCACCGTGGTCCATGATCTGCTGGATCGCGGCCTCGTACACGTCGAAGCCGTACTGGTCGATGATCTCGGCAGTGCGCCGCTCCCCGATGCGGCAGGCCGAGATCTGCGCATGCATGTCGCCCAGCACGCGATCGGGAAACCGGCTGTTGAACTTCAGCAGGTTGACGACATCCTCGTTCAGCTCGCCCTGGCGGTAGATCCGGGTGCAGGGGAAGACGATCCCTTCCTGGTACATGTCGGTCGTGTCGAGGCAGTACCCGGCGTAGCGTGCCTTGAGGTCGAGCCAGTGGATCCGCACGCCCGTGTACCCGACGAGTCTGCGGCGCAGGAAGATCGGCGAGCAGACGAACATGTCGAGCGTGTGGGCCGAGCTCCAGTACGGGTAGTTGAGCAGGAACACGTCCCCGGGGTGCATGTTCTCGGCACCGATGAACTCGATCACCGAGCGCAGCGCGAAGTCGTTCGCGCGCAGGAAGATCGTCAGCCCGGGCGCCTCGGCCACCATGCGGCCCTGTCGGTCGTAGATGCCCAGGCCGAAGTCGCGGATCTCGTAGACGATCGTGTTGTACGCGGTGCGCATGAGGTTCGTGGCCATCTCGCGTGCCGCCGAGAGCAGGCGATGGCGGATCACCTCGACGGTGATCGAATCGACAGTCTTCATCGGTGTCCCCTGCGCGTCCTGCGCTCTCCTGCCTGGATCGTGATGGCCAGCTCGCCATGCTCGCCCACGGTACAGGTGTCTCCGGCGTGGACGACGGTCGTCGCGGTGTACTCCTCGATGATCGCGGGTCCGTGGATCACGACGCCCTGGGCGAGGTGCTCGCGCGCGTAGACCGCGTAGTCGACGGATCCCGTCGGTTCCCCCAGGTACACGCTGCGGCTGCCGCGCCGGGCCCGCTTCGGATCTCCCGGTCCGGCGAGCGGCAGGTCAGGACGCGGCACGCGCCCGATCGCCCGCACGCGGGCCGTGACGATCTCGACGGGATCCTCCATGCGGTGGCCGTAGCGCTCGAGATGGAGACGCCCGAACGTCTCCCCGATCTCCTCGAGGGCGGTGGCGGTCAGGACCCCCGGGGGCACGGGCACGTCCACGGTGTGCTCCTGACCCGCAAACCGCAGGCTGGCGCTTCGGATGAGCGTGCGTTCCTCCGGCCTGAACCCGTCCGCCTGGAGCGCCGCCTCGCCGTCTGCCTCCAGTCCGACGAACAGCGCCGTCATCTCATCAGGCGCCATCTGTTGCAGCTCCGCGACGCGCGTCTGCGCGAAGTCGTGGATGACGTCCGTGAAGAGCATGCCGAAGGCGCAGAAGGCTCCGGGACCCGGCGGCACAACCACCCGCGGGATGCCAAGCTGCCGGGCGACGTCGCTCGCGATCAGCCCACCTCCCCCGCCGAAGGCAAGGAGCGCGAAGTCGGCCGGGTCATAGCCCTGCTCGATCGTCATCTCGCGGACCGCGCCGGTGACGCGCACGCCCAGGATCGTCCAGATGCCGTGGGCCACCGCGGCCCGTTCGAGCCCAAGCGCTTCGGCGAGGCGGCCGATGGCTGCCTCGGCCAGGTCGCGACGGAGCAGCAACTCGCCGCCCAGGGCCGTGCGCTCACCGAGATAGCCGATGAAGAGCGCGGCGTCGGTCACGGTCGGTTCGGTGCCGCCGCGGTCGTAGGACGCGGGCCCGGGGACGGCCGCAGCGCTTCGCGGCCCAACCTGCATGTGCCCCGCGTCGTCGATCCAGGCAATCGACCCGCCGCCCGCGCCGATCGTGCGGATGTTGAGCGCGGGCAGGGAGATCGGCAGCCCTTCGAATGAGGCCTCGTTCACGGTGGTCGGAACGCCCCCGATGACGAGCGATACGTCGAGGCTCGTGCCGCCCATGTCGATGGTGACCATGTTCGGCTCGCGCAGCGCATCCGAGAAAGCGGCCGCCCCCACGACGCCACCGGCAGGACCGGAGAGGACGAGGTTGGCCGGCCGCTGCGCCGCCGTCTCGAACGTCATCGCGCCGCCGCCCGAACGCGAGACCAGCGATCGGCCGGCAAACCCACGCGCCTCGAGCTCGCCACGCAGGTGGTCGAGGTAGCCGCGGACGACCGGCTTGACGTATGCGTCGATCACAGCCGTGCTCGTGCGCTCGTACTCGCGGTACTCGCGGACGAGCTCGTGTGAGAGCGTGATCTCCACGTCGGGGCAACGCTCCTGGAGGATCTCCCCCATGCGCACCTCGTGCGCGGCGTTCGCATACGAGTGGAGGAAGCAGATCGCCACAGCGCGCACGCCGGCGGCCGCGACCTCGTCAGCGACGCGCACCGCGTCCGCCTCGTCGAGCGGGACGACGACGTGCCCCTCGAAGTCCATTCGCTCGCGAACCTCGAACGCCCGCCTGCGCGGTACGAGGCTGGGCGGCTTGTGGTAGGTGATGTCGTACATCACGGTCCGGTCGGTGCGGCCCAGCTCGTACACATCGCGGAAGCCCTGCGTCGTCACGATCGCCACGGAGGCGCCGGAACGCGTCAGGAGCGCGTTCAGTGCGAGCGTGTTCCCGTTGACGAACACGCGGGCGACGTCGCGCGGGTCGACGCGCGCCTTGCGGAACGCGTCGAGGACGCCCACGGCGGCGTCGGCGGG
>JBJKRK010000274.1:0-10825 GCA_046704705.1 Candidatus Limnocylindrales bacterium
AGGTTGCGCCGTTACCGCTGTCGCAGATCGAGTTGCTGCCGTCGATGTAGGCCCCGTACGGGGTGTTGGCCGCCACGCAGTCCGAGTCAGTCGGGCTGCACAGCTGGAAGTAGGCGAAGCTGGGGATTCGATACCACTCGTTCTGCCCGTTGCCCTGAAGGTACCCGGCCGGGCAGCCGTAGTTCGGCGGTGTATTGACGGCAGGCTCCGAGCTGTCTGGCTCCGTGTTGTTGGGCGGGTTGCATACGGTGTCGAACTGCGGAATGAGGACGACTTGCCCGTCGTATGTACGGATGGCGCTCTCCACGTCCATCCCACACGGGCCGCCGCCTCCGTTGACGTTGCCGGTCTGCGCGACGTACTGCCAGGACGGAAGGTTGATCGCCGGATTGTTCGGATGCAGGATCTCGCAGACGACGTCAGATGCGCCGCCGCCCGGTGGTGTCCAGTCGATCCACCCGACGTTGCCGGCGCCGTTGCCGCAGAGCGGCACCTTGTACAGCTGGTTGAGGTTCCACGGTTGCCCCGTCGTCACGGGGTTGTTCTGTCCGTCGCACGTCACAACGTTGACTGGAAAGGCGACAGGTAGCACCGAGCATGCTTCCCCTTGCGACGAGTCGCAGTACCCCTGGAGGTAGCCGGCCACCGCCGTGGCGCGCGCGTTGACGCTCACCGTCTTCAATCCCACGACGCCGGCGAGATAGGTTCCCACAGTCTTCTGCCCGAGCACGAGCACGCCGGCAGGAGGACCCACCTGCAGCGATGGACAATTCGGGGTCGTGTTCTGGCTCGTCGGGAGGGCGCCGGAGCCGACCTTGTCTGCCAGAGCGAGGTTCTCGGTTCCGTCGGCGTTCAACGCGGCGGTCCCGTCCGGCTGGAGAGGAATCCCGCAGATGTCCGTGTAGTACGCGGCGGACACGGTCATGCCGTTGGCGGCGGCGCTCGTCTGGATCGTCTGCTGAACCTTGGCATCCCACCCGCCCACGGGAGCGGTTGCCCCCGCGAGTTGTTGAGCCATGACGACCGCGCCTGCCTCGGCCGCGGCGTCCGATCCGTTCTGGACCACCCGCTGCTGCGCCCACACATTGCCGCCGTCGATGACGAGCGCGACGGTGGCGAGCACGGCGACGATGCCCCCGACCATGAGCACCATGGCCTGGCCGGACTGGTGCCGTCCCCGTGAGCGAGTCGGGAGCCCGAACGATGGCGGAGAGCCGCCGTAGGCGCCGTGCCGCGTGAGTCTGGGCTGTGTCTTCACGGAAACACCCTCTCGATCGGCATCTGGGAAGTCGAGTCCATGTGAACGGACCCGACGAGGTTGCCGATGACCGGTGTCACCGGCGTGAACGTGTAGTGGACCGTCACGCTGGCGATGCACCCCACGTCAAGGGCGCCGCCCGTGCAGGACAGGGTTGTGCCGCTTGGTGCGCTGTAGCCCACCGACACGTCGCCCGGCTGCACGCCCAGCGAGATCGCGGAATCTGCCGCGCAGGTCTCGATCGACCAGTGAGGACTGCTGGGATCTTCGACGGGCTTCTGTTCGCTGCAGTCGGGGCTCGACAGGATCTGGTTGACCGAGGCTACCCGCGCGCCGACGCGGGCCGCGTTTGCGATGGTGCTGTACGCGTAGATCGCGCGGCCGAGATCGAAGATCCCGAAGAGCAGCATCGTCAGGAGCGGCGTGACGAGTGCGAACTCGACGAGCGCCTGTCCGCGCGACTTTCGGCAGTGTGGGCGGAGAGATGCCATTGCCCTGTTCCTCACGGGTACACCGTGATGACGGTGGTATCGCACTGGGCGAGGGTTCCGGCGGCGATCGACTGACTCGAGATCTTGTAGGCCGGGGGCACCTGCGGGCTGTACAGGACGCTCGTCGTGAAGTTCGCGTTCGTCCACGCCTTGTCAGCCTGAGACGTCTGAACGTTATTCAGGTTGGGCACCGTGCACATCGGGACAGGTGTCGCCGTGGGCGATGCGGTGCTCGTCGGGGTCGGCACAGGGGTCGGGGTCGGCGTCGCTGTCGGCGCGGCGGTCTGGACCGGGATCCCCTCAATCCCGCCGGCGCGGACAGGAAACGCCGCCGACGCGGTGACCGCGAGCGGGTTGCCGACGACGTTGGAGATGAGCGGCGTGAGCAGCTGGAAGTTGCAGGTGATGGTCACTTTGGCCGGATCGCCGATCTCCGTGCCGTCGGGAAAAGTGGGCGCCGGTACGGGAGATGGGAGCGCACAGTTGATGGTTCCGGCGTCGTTGACGACGAGTTGCTGGTACTGGGCTTGTGCGGCCGTTTCGGGGTTCAGGGGATTCCATGCGGTGGGATTCTCGGCGGCGAAATTCGCTGCGATTCGGGCCGAGTTGTTCAGGCTGACCCAGCCCAGGAAGACGCGACCGAAATCGAGCGCCATGAAGAGAACGAACAGGAGAAACGGAAGCATCAGGGCAAACTCGACGAGGCTCTGGCCGCGACTCGTCGATCGAATGAAGGACCCGTGCGCGGCTCTGGGTCGCGGTTGGGCGCGTTGGCTCATGTCCATCCCCATGCGGAGCGTGTGCGGGCACCGAGGTTCGTGGTGCAGCCTTACGGGTTGGCTTGCGATGGTGCAAGGCTGCACCTGACGAGCGGTGCGGTGAGCCCGTACGTTGGTACCGCTCGGGGTGGCGGGTTGGTCGCGGTCGGCGGCCTGGGGGGAGACGATCGGTGGGGTCGAATTGCCCTGGCCGACCAGGCAGTCTGCGGCGAGTCAGCCCTCTTCGACGCGCTCGGCGGGGAGGCTGAAGGCGAAGGCTGCGCCGGCGGCGCGGGCACTGTCGTTTGCGGCGGTGCCGCCGTCGGCGTCGACTTCGGGGCGAGAGAAGGCCATGCCGTCGTCGGCGAACCAGAGGCGGCCACCCATGCCTTCGAGCAGCCCGCGCGCGACACTCAGGCCCAGTCCCGTCCCTTCGACGGCGTGCTCGCGGCGGGCGAATCGTTCGAAGATGCGGTCCCGGTCTTCCAGGGGGATCCCGGGCCCCTGATCGCGCACGGTGGTGACGAGACATGGACCGGAAACGATGTGGGGATCGTCGGCACGTCCGACGGCGACTTCGACTTCGATCGGCCCAGCGCCCCCGTACTTCAGCGCGTTGTCGAGCAGCGCCCACACCACCTGGTCGACCCAGTCACGGTCGGCCGCGGCCAGCCAGCCCGGCGCCTCGTCACGGAGCGCGAAGGGATGTTCGGCGCGGCCGAGACTCTCCCAGGCGCGCTGCACGAGCGGTCCCAGGGCGAACACGTCGATGCGCGGCTTGAGCGTCCCGGCCTCGATCTTCGAGACCGTGAGGAGCTGGTCGACGAGCCGCGAGAGCCGCTCGGCCTGGTCGGCGATGATGCGGGGTCGCCGGTCGTGCGTCTCCGTCGCCAGCTGTTCGGCGAACGCCGCGATGCTGGTGAGCGGCGTCTGCAGGTTGTGGCTCACCCCGCGGAGGAACTCGCTCTTGAGCTCCGAGACGCTCTCCGTCTCGCGGTAGAGCTCGGCGTTCCGAACGGCCGCGGCGAACTGGCTGCCGAAGATCGCCAGGAGGTCCTCGTCGGCGGCGCTCCAGTCACGCGTCGGCGGCAGCGTCCCGCGGAGCCAGCCCACGCGGTCGTCGCCGGCCTGCAGCGGGACCGTCACCTCGTACGCTTCGCCGGGAATCCGTTCCTCGTCGACGGCGACCTGACTGCCCGCGCCATCGCCGAGCGAGATCGTGCAGCGCGTGAAGCCGAAGGCCTCGAGCGCGGCGTGCTCGGCCGTGCTGGCGAGCATCTCCGGGCTCACCCGCGGCGTCAGGCTGGCGATCGCCTCGAGCACCGACTGCAGCGAGCGGTTGCGCGTCGCGAGGGTGGCGGCCAGCCGATTGTGGCTCTGCGCCAGCCGTCCGATCTCATCGTCGCCTTCGACCGGCAGGCGCACCGAGAGATCGCCCGCCTGGAGCAGCGCCAGGCTGTCGGTCAGGTCGGTGACGGGGCGGAGCAGGCTGCGCGCGACGGCGTAGCTGAGGAAGACGGCCCAGAGCACGGCGAGCACCAGGCTGATAGCGAGGAGCGCACCGACGTCGATCCCGCCGCTGGCCGACTCGGACACGGTCAGGTAGCCGGTGGCGGCTCCGGCACCGCTGAGGAGCGGCACGATGGCGGTCGTCAGCCCGCTCTGGTGCACGACGCGAGGGCTCGTGGCAGGGTCGGCGCCGATCTGCAGCTGCGTCGGCGCGGATTGCTCGCTCGCCGCCAGCAGCTGGCCGTCCGCCGAGTAGAAGGCCACGGCGGCGCCGGCGGCGGTTGCCAGGCGCTGCGCGAGCACGTTGCTCAGCGTGGTCTCGCCGGACGCGTCGGCGGCGGCCGTGCGCGCCAGGCCGAGGACTGCCGTGTCGGTCGCCTGCTGCACGCCCGCCTGTGCCCGATCGAGCGCCACCAGCCCGAACACGATGACCGGGAGGACGGCCACAGTGGCCAGGGCCAGGAGCACCCGCGTGCGCAGCGGCAGCCGCCGGATCATGGCGGGTCGGCCAGGCGGTTCAGCCGGTATCCGACGCCGCGGACGGTCTCGAGGTACACCGGGCGGTCCGGATCGATCTCCAGCTTCTGGCGCAGCCGGCGCATCGTCACCCAGACGTAGCCAGGATCGGGCACTTCGGTCTCCGCCCAGCCGCGCGCCAGGAGGACATCGGTCGGGACGACGTGATCGACGTTCGCGGCAAGCGCATAGAGGAGGCGCGACTCGACCGGCGACAGCGAGACGGTCCGCTCGTCGATCAGCGCGCGCCGGCGGTGGAGGTCGAGCGTGAGGTGAGGCCCGAGGCGGAGGGCGCCCGTTGGCACCTTGTCCCCGACGCGGCGCAGCACGCGGTTGATGCGCGCCCGCAGCTCGGGGTAGTGGAAGGGCTTCGTGACGTAGTCCTCGGCGACCTCCTCGAGCGCCTCGGCCTTGCTGTCGCCCGTGTCGATGGCGGAGAGCACGATGATGGGAAGGTCGGCGCGTTCCTTCACGTGGCGCGCGAGGGTGAGCCCGTCCATGCGCGGCATCATCAGGTCGACCACCAGCAGGTCCGGCCATCCATCGTTCAGGCGACGCAGCGCCTCCGCTCCGTCGCGGGCCGTGGTGACCGTGAACCCGTCGTCGTGCAGCGCGTCAGCCAGGAAGACCAGCAGGTTCGGGTCGTCGTCCACCAGGAGGATGCGCACCGGCGCCGGCGCGTCGCTCATGGGGGCAGGATAGCGCGAGAGGGTGACGCAGACTCACCGGCCCATTGCTGAAGGAGTGCCCCTGGGATGCCGCTCCGAACGCCGCGCGAACACCGGTCTGTCTGCGAGGCCGCTCAAGCACAAGGGTTCAGCTTCGTGTTTGTCCGCCCGCGGAGTGCCACCAGCGCATCCTGAGAGGCCGTCCGTGCCAGCGGACATCGGGACGCGGGGTGCGGGTCGCGACCATCCGACCGTCGACTCGGTCAGTCAATCAATCAGCCTGATCGACCAGTCACCGAAGAACTGTGGCGTGCCGGACCCCGGGCCAATCAGTAGAGCCTGGTTCGTTACCCCGCTCACGAAATAGCCGCTGACCTGTTTCGTACTGCCACCAACAGAACCTGTGAGGTGAAAGGTGGCAAATCCTGCGAGTTGCGCTTCGCCGCTCACTACCTTGATGATCGCGACCGTGTACTCACCGGGAACGAGATCCGCAAGGTCGCTGAAGAGCCGCGTATGTGACCCGGCATCCAGCGGGTCGATATTATCTCCCAGCGACACCAGCGTCGGCGTAGTCGGCAAAGTCCCTTTGATGATGTCATCGACCCCATCTGTGTCTGCGTTGCAGGGATTGCCATTTGCCAAGCAGAAGATCGTCCAGTTGAACTCAAAGTCGGAAGCATCATTCGGGATGCTCTCGGCGCCGGGTGGTGGCTCGTTGTAATCTCGCGTGTCAGCCGGACAGACGCCCAAAGGGCACAGGTCTTCGTTAAAAATGAGCGGTAGCGCTCCCGCAGCCACCTCGTTCGGCCAGCCGGCGCGGACCGTCGCGGTCGTGCTTATCTGCCACGTGGGCATGCCAAACAGCCCCGAGAACGCGTTTGGATGTGGCGCACTGACAACGACGGTCACGTCCTCAGCCGTATTCTCGAGTATTGGGTTGAGAGTAACCGTGACCTCGGTACCATTCGTCGCATCTGTGAAGCCGTGAGCGGCGGCCACTTGCCTGGCAGCGGTGATGGAATCTGGTCCGGTGTAACCCGAGATAGTGCCGTTGATGTATGCATAGCCTCCGGCCATGGCCGCAAGGTCGGCGGCATTCTGCATGGCACGTCGCTGGACGTAGGTGGTACTCCCGTCGACCACGAGCCCAGCGAGGCCGATCAAAGCCGTCAGGAGGAGGACAAACAGGACCAGCACCTGTCCTCGCGAGACGGATCGTCCGATGGCAGGCTGTTTCATGTCATGGTCCCCTATGGCAACTGCACATGGCTCACCGAAGTGAACATGATGGTTGGAGGCACGGGCAAGAAGCTCAACGTGACCACATGGAATGGGACGCTAACGGATACCTCAACATACTTGTCCGTGGCCCCGACAAAGCATTTGTCGCTCTCCGCAACGCTGCCGGCCAAATCCGTGCATTGGATCGTAATGCCAGCGGCTTCAAGCCCAGGGATTAGGCCTTCTTGAGTCGCCATTACCTCCTGCGTCTCCGGGCTTGTGCCAAGGGGTGTCCCTGGATGAACGCTGGTGACGCGGGCGATTTCTCTGGCCGCCTCCGCGACTCCGTTGTAGACGTAGATTCCACGCCCAACGTCCACGATGCCAAGGACAATGAGGAGGAAGGGAATGAGCACCAATGCGAATTCAACTAGTGCCTGACCGTGGGTTCTGCGCCTGGTGTAGCCCATAGCGGACTGTTCTTCCATGCTAGTTGGCCACGATCGTCTGCTTACCGGAGGTGTTGGAGCCACCGGCATTCGTGACAGTCAAGGTGAGGTGATAGGAGCCTCTTGAGCCGTAGACATGAGGCTCCGGCGCAGGATCAGTGGAGTGAGGAGAACCGTCGCCCCAATCCCAAGACCAACTCGTGATGGGGCACAGGGGCGAGAACGTCGACGTATCTCCCACAGTCACGGTGAGCGGGGCGTTACCGTGTACGGGAGTCGCCGTGAACCCGGCGCTGGGCAAAGTGCATGAGGTCGACGTCGGCTCTGGCGTCGGAGTCGGTGATGGCGTAGGGCCCGGTGGAGGCGTCGGAGTCGCAGGGACGGTGCCCGGGGGCGGCAGCGTCTGCACCTGACTCGTGGAGGATGCAATCAGCGTCGGGTTCTGGTTGCCGCCGAAGAAGACGGCCATCCATGGAGACCACAAGGAGAACGTGGTTCGGACAGTCACAGTGGCAAAGCTGTCCATGCCACTTGGGCAAGGCGGGGCGGTCCCTGCGGAACACGTCAACGTTACATCCGAGGCCGCGGGGTGGACGAACCAGTTGGGGGGCGTCGAGTCGAATTCCAGCAGAGTGCGGCAGGTCACAGCGTCAGTTTCTGTGTCACACGCATTCGGATCGGCCCAAGTGTGCGTAGAGTCGAAGGTGCCACCTGGCACATCTGGCTCGGGTATCGCAGGCAGGGACGCCTGAAACGCACCTTCGCGCGCGGCGTTGTTAATTGCGATCTGGGAATAGAAGAGACGGCCAAGGTCGATGACGGTCAGAAGCAGCATCGCAAGGATGGGGAGGACCAGCGCAAACTCGACCAGCGCCTGCCCGCGGGCTGCTTGCGCACGCCCATGAGGGCGCGACGCATGTGGTGGACGCCACCTTTCTCCCATCTCTCCCTCCGGAGCACGCATCTTGCGGGCGAAACATTACGGGCCAAATTGCAGGCATGCCCCTGAACCGGTGAGAAGGACCAGCGCGCGCTCTCAACGCGAGCATGGCTTCGCACGCGCTCGTTTGGTGCGGACGGCGTCGATCCGCGGGCTGCGTCGGGCTGACTGAGCGCTCTCTCCTATCAGCCCCCCGTTCCCTCAAGCACCGCCTGCTCCGCCAGCCCGAGGGGCAGGGAGCCACTCCCGGTGAGCCGGTCGTGGAAGTCGCGCAGCACGTCGACGGGGTCGTCCGCGGGCGCGGTATCGGGAAGCCCGCGGGCGGCGAGGTAGCGCTCCCGGATGCGGAGGGCCGCTAGCGGATCAGTTGAACTCCGAACGCGGATCCCTGCGCGCCGTTGCCCGTACCGATCTGCGCGGCTGGGAGAGATACCTGCACGATCCATCCTTTGAGGCAGCCGGTGCTGCCGTTGCCGCCGACGAACGGCGAGCCGGGTAGCTCGTTGCATTGCGGGTTGCTCGCGTTGATGTAGGCGCGATCGAGCTTGAACCCGATGAGCCCGACGATCCGGTAGTAGGTGTTGCTGCCGACACCGGTGACCGCCGGCGTCGGGCAGGCGGGCCCGGGGCTCACCTGGCTGCTGACGTACGGTGGGTTCGCGACGCAGTCGTACAGCGGGATCACCACCTGCTGGCCGTCGTAGCTGTTGACCGCGGTGTTGATCTGCGTGGAGTTGGTGTTGCCGGTCTCGGTGCCGATCCAGACGGGCAGATTGAGGGCTGGATTGTCCGGCGTCTGGATGTCGCACGCCAGGTCGTTGACCCCGCCTCCGCAGGCATTGTCCTCAGGCTGAATGGCCAGCCAGCCGACGCTTCCATTCGCGGTCTTGCACAGCGGAATGATGACCTCGTTGGAAGAAGGCGCGTACGGTTGCTGACCGAAGGCCAGTTGCTTGCCTGTCCCATCGCACAGAGTGAGGCTGGTGGGGAACGTCACCGGCAGGAAGCCACAGGGCTGGTCCGAGCCGCAGATCTGTGTCACCATTCCGGCCGCCGCCGTCGCCTGCGCGCTCGTCGTGGTGCCGAAGATGCCCGACCCCCCTGGCAGGAGCGAGAAGACTCCCCCAAAGTGGGTGCTCGCCGACTTCGTCCCGTACACGACGACTCCGCATGCTGGTGCGGGGGTGGTGGCAGCGTCGGAACCGGGTGGGATCGGGCACTGCGCATTGCCGTTCGAGTCCGCATTGACGGTCGGGATCGAGCCCGACCCCACCTGCACGGCATCGGGCTGGCTGGTGCACGGCTGGGGCGCCGTCGAGCCGTCCTGGAGGATGCAGCTGCCGTCGATCGTCGTGTAGTACGCGGTCGGGGTCGCGATCCCGTTGCTGGCAGCCTTGGCGTCCACCGCGTTCAGCACGTCCTCATCCGTGTAGGGGACTGTGGCGCCGTTGTTCTGTGCGGCCACGTTGCCCTCGAGGACCACTGCTCCCGCCTCTGCGGAGGCATCCGCGGCGTTCTGCGTCTGGCGCTGCTGGGCGAAGGCGGTGCCCCCGTCGATAACCAGGGACACCATGGCGAGGAGCGCGACCAGGCCGACCGCCAGTAGGACGATGGCCTGACCTTCCTGGTTGCGCCTCTGCCTCCGCGCGACGGGCTTCATGCAGACCTCCCCGGACGGGTGCAGCGCACACCCGACATCGTTCTTGCTTCTCATGGGACCGGGCACCCGCTTGTCGTGCAGATGCTCTCCAACGGCTGTGCTGCCGTCGAGGTAATGACAAGGCTGCCGATGATGCTGTTGATGATGGGTGTGACAGGTGTGAAGTCATACGTCACGGTGACGACCGCCTGGCAACCGAGCTGCGGTGGCGAGGAGCATGCACTAGGTGGGGGAGAGGCGCTGACATCCCCGTCCAGGAGGAAGCTGACGCAGACCGCGTTCGCCGTCGTGGGGCAAGTGCCTGGCGGCGACGATGGGATGCCCAGCGCGACCGCCTGTTCTGCTGCCCGAGCCGTGATGTCGTCCACATTCTGGTTGACGATCGCGGTCCGCACGCCCTCCCGGGCGGCATCGGCTACCTCGCTGCTGGCGAACATGTAGCGTCCGAAGTCGAACACGCCGAGAAACACCAGGACGATCACGGGAAACACGAGCGCAAACTCGAGGAGCGCCTGGCCGGAGTGCGAGCGTCGGCCGGACCGGCGCATGCCGAAGCGTCTCACCCTACGGCCCGACCGTGAGCTGGAAGGTGGCGCAGTCCTCCGACTGGCCGTCCCAGTTTCCGGGATTGCCGTTCACCTGTTCTGAGTTGATCTGATAGTTGCCATTGCCGAACGATTCCGTCAACGGGGTCTGGAAGCCCGCCTGGGACCAGTACGTGACCGCGTCGTTGTAGTGGATGCCGTCCTCGATGAACATCGGGACGACGCATGGCGATGGGGTGGGAGTCGCGGTCGCGGACGCGCTCGGCGTCGGCTCTGGGGTCTCGCTCGGGATCGGCGTCGGGAGCACGATGTCGCCACCACGGATCGGGAACACCGAACTCGCGCCGAGCGTGACCGGGTTCCCCACCACGGAAGCCACGAATGGCGTGAGGATGTGGAAGTTGCAGGTGAGGCTGACTTGCGCCTGGTCGCCCAGGGCCGTCCCGTTCGGGAACGCCGGGGTGGGCAAAGGGCTGGGCAAGGTGCAGTTGATCGTGGACGCGTCGTTCTGCATTTCCTGCGAGTACGTGGCTTGTGCGCTCGGGTCGGGGCTGGCCGAGTTCCACGCGCCCGGGTACTCCGCGGCGTAGTTCGCGCCGATACGCGCCATGTTCTGCAGGTTCACCCAGCCCAGGAACAGTCGACCGAAGTCGACCACGATCAGCAGGATGAGCAACATAACGGGCAGCACGAGCGCGAACTCGACGAGGGCCTGACCGCGACGTCGCAGGCCGGGTCGGCGAAGACGAATGGAAGGGTGCTGCCGGGCGAGGCGAAGGGGATCGGCACTCTTTGGGGACGCCATGG
>JBJKRK010000275.1:0-2555 GCA_046704705.1 Candidatus Limnocylindrales bacterium
GGGTGCCGGGGACGCGCTGCGCGGCCTGCGCCCGGCCTCGCACCCTGTCAGGCGCCACGGACCGCCGCCGGCCGACGACAGCGGCCAGCAGGCGGCGCGTCCGTCCGGCTACGTGCCGCTCTGCCAGGATCCGGCTACGTGCCGCTCTGCCAGGAGCGGATGTAGCGTTCCTGCTCCTCGGTCATCGCATCGATGGTCACGCCGAGCGCGACGAGCTTCAGGCGCGCGACCTCGCGGTCGATGGCCTCCGGAACGGCGAAGACCGCGCGCGGCAACTCGGCGTGGTGATGGGCGACGTGCTCCACGCTGAGCGCCTGATCGGCGAAGCTCATGTCCATCACCGCGGCAGGGTGGCCTTCGGCCGCCCCCAGGTTGACGAGGCGGCCCTGGGCCAGGACCCGCAGCCGGCGATCGCCGATCAGATACTCCTCGACGTCGCGGCGGACCTCCCGGGCGGGCGCGCTGGCGATCCGGCGCAGCGCCGCGAGATCGATCTCCGCGTCGAAGTGGCCGGAGTTGGCCAGGATGGCGCCGTCGCGCATCACCCGGAAGTGCTCCTCGCGGATGACGTGGAGGTTGCCGGTCGCGGTGATGAAGACGTCGCCCCAGGCCGCCGCTTCGGCCATGGGGAGCACGGTGAACCCGTCCATCAACGCCTCGAGCGCCGCCACGGGCTGGGTTTCCACGACGGCCACGTGGCCGCCCATGCCCCGGAAGCGGGCCGCGATGCCGCGCCCGACCCAGCCGTATCCGGCGACGACCACGCGACGCCCGGCGATCAGGATGTTCGTCGCGCGCAGGACCCCGTCGACGGTCGATTGCCCGGTGCCGTAGCGGTTGTCGAAGAGGTGCTTCGTCAGTGCCTCGTTCACCGCCACGACGGGATACGCGAGCGCGCCGTCGGCAGCCATCGCGCGGAGGCGGATCACGCCCGTCGTCGTTTCCTCGGTGCCGCCGAGGATCCCGTCGAGCTGCCCACGACGTTCGCGGTGCAGCAGCGTCACCAGGTCGCAGCCGTCGTCCATGGTGACCTGGGGCTGCGTGTCGGCCACCGCGTTCAGGTGCGCGTAGTACGTGTCACGGTCCTCGCCCCGCCGCGCGAAGGTGGGGATCCCGTACTCGGCGACGAGCGCGGCCGCCACGTCATCCTTCGTGGAGAGCGGGTTCGAGGCGGCCAGCGCGACCGAGGCGCCGCCCGCGGCGAGCGTCCGCATCAGATTCGCCGTCTCTGTCGTCACGTGCAGGCAGGCGGCGACGCGCAACCCTTCGAGCGGTCGCTCGCGCTCGAACCGCGCCCGGATCAGCCGCAGGACGGGCATCTCACGCTCGGCCCACTCGATCCTGCGGCGCCCTTCCTCGGCGAGCGTGAGGTCGACGACATCATGCGGAACGGAAGCGGCGAGTGTCATGCGCGGTGCTCCTGAAGTGATGCGGGCGGGCGGTGCCGGGAATCGGCTGCGGCTGCCACAGGGTGCCGGCTACCGGTGCGCCGGCAGGAGGCGGCGCAACGGCTTGATGATGCCATCCCAGGGCGAGCCGCGTCGGTGTGCCAGGCGCTCTTCGAAGCGGAGGTGCTCGCGGTACCCCAGCGTCCGATATGCCGCCAGGGCCGGCGGGTTGTCGGCGCGCACATTGAGCACCACCTGCTCGCAGGAGCGCAGCAGCTCCTGCGTCACCGCGCTCGTGGTCGTCTTGGCGAACCCGCGGCCGCGGAAATCGCGATGGGTCATGACGTTGCCCACGACCGCCATGCGGGCGCTCCGGCTGATCACGTGCGTGCCTGCCGCCGCCACCAGCTGCCCGCGCACGCGAACGCCGTAGTAGATCCCCTCGGCGATCGCGCTCGCCGGCAACCATGAGGTGAAGCCCAGCTCGTACAGGTGGTTCAGATCCGACGCTTCGGCCGCCAGGAGCCGCGTGGCGACGCCGGGGTGGGGCCGGAACGAGGCGCGGTCCACCCACATACGGACCATCTGCGGCCCGGGCTCGACCCGGTACGAGCGCTCGATGGCGGACTGCTGGCCGGGAAGGAACGCGACGTAGGCCGCACGGGGCCGGATCGCCTCGGCGAGGATTGCCTCGATCCCGTCGGGCTCACCCATGACGAACAGGGGTTGCGGCGCGAGGCCGGCGTACTCGACGACCACCGCCACCGGCCGGTCGAGCTCGAACGCCACGCCCCAGCGGGTGCGGCCGAACTCGCGGTCGTCGAGGTCGCAGATGGCATATGCCGCGAGGAGCCGGTCCTGCTCGAGGAAGTCCCGGAGCAGCGCGCGGTCCGCGCTGAGCCGGACCGCGAGCCGGCCGTGACGCGCGCTCGTCTGCTCGAGGGTGACCATTCAGCCGACCCCCGGGTCGCCGTCCTGCCCCGCCTGCGCGGCGGGCAGATCGCGGTACGGGGGGCGGAGGACGCCCGCTTCGGTGACGAACCCGCCGACGAGGGCGCCCGGCGTCACGTCGACGGCGGGGTTTCGGACGCGGGTGCCGAGGGGCGCCGAGCGACGCTCGAGCACCACGAGCACCTCATCCCCGGCCCGCTCCTCGTGGCGCAGGTC
>JBJKRK010000276.1:0-9987 GCA_046704705.1 Candidatus Limnocylindrales bacterium
GGCAGGACCAGCGGCAGATCGGCCGGGAGCACGAGGACAGCCGTGGCGCCCTGTCGCTGTGCCGCGTCACGCGCCAGCCGCAGGCCCGTGTTCAACCCGCCGCCGCTCTGCGCGATCGGCCGTGCGCCCGCGGACGCCGCAAGCTCGAGCAGGTCGCGGTCGGGGCTCACCACGTGGATCGCCTCGGCGCCGCCCCATTCAGTCAGGGCGCGCAGCAGTCGGCAGAACATCCCCACGACGAGCGTCGCGCGCTCCTCGGCGTCGAGCGCGGCACCGAGCCGCGACTTGCCGCCTTCCAGCGTGCGCAGGGGCACGACGACGTGCAGGCGCGACAGATCGGCGGTGCCCGGCTCGCTCACGTCGTCATGGTAGGCGGACCGCCGGCGGGCGGCGCGGAGCGATATCGGCCGCCTGCTCGAGCACGGTCTGTGCGAGCCGCCGCCGCGCCGCGTCGTCCGGCATCACGGTCGCCGCGGCGCGGACGCGGAGCCCGAGCGCCTCGATCGCCGGCGCCTGCGCGCGGTCGAGCTCGTCGATCACCAGCGAATCCAGCAGACCCGGGTGGCGCTCCACGTAGTGCCGTGCCACCCCGAGCGCCGAGGCCTCGCCGCCGAGCGTCACCAGAAGGCGGTCCGCGGGCCCCCGGAGCGCGGCGCCGGCGACGATCGGCGAGACTGCCACGATCGGGGCGGCGATCTCGACCAGCGCGTTCGACATGCCGGGCAGCGCGAGCATCGGGCCGATGCTCAGGAACGGATTGGACGGCGCGATGGCGACGAGATCCGCGCCGCGCAGCGCGTCCAGGGCCTCCCGCGTGGGACTCGCGGTCGCGGCGCCCTCGTAGCGCAGCTCGTGCACGTCATCGCGGTGGCCGCGGCGCACGAAGTAGTCCTGGAACTCGAGCCAGCCCGCATCCGTGCGCAGCCGCGTGCGGACGGGCGCGTCACTCATGGGCAGGATCCGGGCCGGAACGCCGAGGGCGGTGCGCAGCTCGTCGGTCACCTCCGTGAGCGTGCGCCCTGCGCGCAGCCGGGACGTGCGCCGGATGCTCGTGGCCAGGTCGCGATCGCCCAGGCTGAACCACGTCTCCGCGCCATACCGCTCGAGCATCGCCTGCGCCGACCACGTCTCGTCGCGCATCCCCCAGCCCGTCTCCGCGTTGGCCAGGCCGGCGAGCGTGTACATCACCGTGTCGAGGTCCGGGCACACCTGCAGCCCGTGCATCTCCAGGTCGTCGGCCGTGTTGACGATCACCTGCAGCTCGACCGCGGGGAGCAGCGACATCCCGTGGGCGAGCTTGGCGCCGCCCACACCGCCGGCCATGACGACGACACGCACGCTCACGCGAGTCGCTCCCGGACCTCGCCGATGCGCGCCAGGGTGACCAGGTCGTATGGCGCGGCGAGCCGCGCGACGACGGTCCTGAAGCCGAGCGCCACGAACGGGCGGAGCGCCGCGGCGATCGTCGCGGGCGGCCCGAGAAGCGGCGCGACGTCCTCGAGCTGCGAGACCTGGTTGTGCCGGCAGAGCTCGGCCACGACCGCCTCCGCCTCGGCGCGCGAATCCCGGATCACGATCGGGAAGCTCACGCTGCGCTCGATGGCCTCCGGATCCCGGCCGGCGGTGCGGCAGTGCCCTCGGAGCGCTTCCAGGTTCGCCTGCACCTGATCCTCCGTCCCGGCCGTGTTCCACGCATCGGCGAGACGCGCCACCGTGCGGAGCGTCTTGCGACGGCCCGAGCCGCCCACCAGGATGGGGAGGTGCGCCTGCAGCGGCCGCGGGGAGCAGACCGCCTCGCGGAAGGAGTAGAAGCGGCCGGCGTACGTGACGACCTCGCCGTCGAGCAGGCGCCGCAGGAGTTCCACGGCCTCCGCGAGTCGGTCGCTCCGTTCGCCCGGGCCGGTGCCGAACTCGAACCCGAACGCCTCGTGCTCGCGCTCGAACCAGGCAGCACCGATCCCCAGGACGGCGCGGCCGCCGCTGACGTGGTCGAGCGTGGTGGCCAGCTTCGCCGTGAGCCCCGGGTTGCGCAGGGTGTTGGCGCCGACCATCAGGCCGAGCTGCACGCGCGAGGTCAGCGCCGCCCATGCCCCCAGGGTGACCCAGCCTTCGAAGATGGCCTGGCTCGAGGGACCCTGGGTGGCGAGCAGGTGGTCCCACGTCCAGATCGAGTCCCAGCCCGCTTCCTCGGCGGCACGCGCTGCTCCGCGGAGAGCGGGCCAATCGGTGCACTGCGGCCAGAACTGGGCGGCGAAGCGTACCTCGCTCACGTCGTGCGCTTTCGCCGGATCTTCCGCCAGAAGACCTGGCTGTGCGCCCGTGGGCCGGGCGTCATCTGTGCTGCATCACGCGTGCACCGTGCCGTGCGTCGAGATGTGCTCCGGGCGGATCAGGAAGCTCACCCGGGGCTGGCCCGCGAAGTCGGCCGGGTTGCCGCCGTAGCGGCGAGCGAGCGCCTGGATCTCATCCTGCGCCTGCTGGCCCTCGGCACGGACCTCGGCCCGCCCGCGCAGGATGACGTAGTCGTACCGATCGGCGACCGTGAAGCTCACGATCGGAGCGTGGCGAAGGAGCGCGGGCCAGTGCCGTCCCACGAGCGAGTTGATCAGGATGCCCTCGTCCAGCACGTCGTACCACAGGACGGCCTGCCAGGGCCTCCCGTCCCCGTCAGGGGCGGCCAGGACGCCGAACCGCGCTCCGTGGTCCAGGAACTCCCGCACGTTGCCCGTCCAAGCTGTCATGGAAGTGCTCACCGATTCCCTCGCGATGCTGCCGGTCGCGCGCCGCCGGAGGCCTGGGCGTGCCGCTCGGCCACGCGACCGACGTGAATCTGGTCGAATGATCGGCTCGATGGTACGCACAAACGGGGCCTGACGCCCGGCGCGGCGACCCGCGCCGGGCGTCGTGGTGGGGGCGCTGCCTGTTCCGCGGGGCGCTCCTCGCGCCGCCTGGGCAGTTACTTAAGGAGGCCCTCCTGCGTCAGCCAGTTCTTCGCCACGGTCGCGATGTCCTGGTGGTCGACGGCGATGTCCTTGCCGAGCTGCGTCAGCATCGGGGTCGTCATCTTGGCGGAAACGTCGTTGAGCGTCTTCTCGAACAACTGTCTGTCGCTCGAGTTCAGCTGGTTCAGGTAGCTGTCCCGGATGAGCGGCGCGATGTTGTCGGCGGGCTGCGTGTGCTTGTCGTCCTGGAGCACGACGAAGTGATCGACCACGATGTCCGGCTGCGTCGAGCACAGCTCACCCACGTCGATCGTCTTCGCCGCGAGCGCCTGGGCCATGGGCGTGCTGCACGCGTCCAGGTAGGTGACGTTCGTGGGGGCGATCCCGTAGGCGGTCTTCAGCGCCTGCGCACAGACCGGATTGGTGGGGCAGTCGGTGGCGAGACCCCATTTCAGCTGGTTCTGGATGGGGGCCAGCTGGCTCATCGTGGAGAGGTTGTACTGGGTGGCCGTCTCCTGGCGCACGACGAACGCGTTCTGGTCCTGCGCCGGCGTGTAGTCCAGCACGGTGATGCCGCCGCCCTTCGTCTTCAGGACGGTCTGCAGCGCGGCGCGGTTGGCCGCCGGGTCGCCGGTCGCCTTGCCCTTCTCGAAGTAGCTCAGGCCGCTGCCGATGTACTCGGGCTTCATGTCGATCTTGCCGGAGATCAACGCCGGCGTCGTGACGGCCCGCGCGCCCATGGCCAGACCGTTGAAGTCGACCGGAAAGCCCTGCGCCTTCGCAGCCTGGCCGTAGATCTGCGCCATGAGCTCGGATTCGTAGAAGCCATCCGAACCGATCTTCAGGGTGGGTTTGTTGCCGCCGCCCCCTCCCGCCGCGCACGCACCGACGAGCAGCAGCGCGGACGCCCCGAGGGCCAGCATGCGGGATAGCCGCATGGGTCTCTCCTTCAGCTCCCCCTGCCGCGCGGGCAGGGACTCGGCCTCGCCGCACGGGCGGGCGGCGCCGACCACTCCTGACCTTACCCGACCAGCGTGCTCCTGTCAGCCCCGCCGTCGATACGAGCGCATCGGCCCGCTCGGCGGATCGTGACCTCAGGAAGCCGGAACGCTCGCAGGCCCGATCGTCTCGGCCGTGGACCGCAGGCCCAGCGAGGTGAGCCGTCTCGCCAGCAATGCCAGTCCACCTTCCGCGACGAGGGCGAGTGTCGCGACGAGCACCACCCCACCGAAGATCTGTCCGACGTCCTGCTGGGCGATCCCGTCGACCAGGTAGCGACCCAGGCCGCCGAAGCCGAAGATCGCACCGAGCGTCGCGGTGGCGATCACCTGGACCGCCGCCGAGCGGATCCCGGTCACGATGACGCCGAGCGCGATCGGCAGCTCCACCTGGGCGAGGATCTCGCGTTCCCGCATCCCGATGCCGCGGGCGGCCTCGACCAGGTCCCGGTCGACGCCCTCCACCCCCGCGTAGGCGTTCACCAGGATCGGCGGGATGGCGAGCACGACCATCGCGGCGACCGTGGGGTAGACCTTGAAGCCGAGCTCGGGGTCGAACGAGGCGGTTACCGGGAGCACGATCGCGATGACCGCGAGCGACGGAAGCGCGCGGCCCAGGTTCGCCAGGTTGACGGCGAGCGTCGAGCCCCTGCCCGTGTGCCCGATGAAGAGCCCCACGGGAAGGGCGACCGCGCCGGCGATGCAGAGCGAGACCAGGCAGACCACCACGTGCTGCTCGAGCCGGACCGGGATTCCGTTCGACCCGGACCAGTTCGCGGCGCTGGACAGCCAGGCGATGGTGTCGGCGAGGGGGTTCATGCGGGTGCCGGACCTGCGTCCCCGCCGGCGGCCCGGCTCCACGGTGTGAGTCTCCGTCCGACCCAGACGAAGGCGACGTCCGCGAGCACCGCGAGGATGACGGAGGGGACGGCGCCGACGTACATCTCCGTGGCGAACCCGAAGCGGTTGCCGTCCAGGATGAAGAACCCCAGCCCGCCGAAGCGGTTGCCGATGGTCGCCGAGATCGTGACCAGGCCGATCGTCGAGACGCTGGCTAGACGGAGGCCGGCGATGATGAGCGGCACGGCGAGGGGGAGTTCGACCCGCCAGAGACGCTGCCAGGTCCCGTACCCCATGGCCGCGGCGGCCTCGCGGACATCGGGCGGCACCGAGTCGAAGCCGGCCACGATGTTGCGGATCAGGATCACGAAGGTGTAGAGGATCAGGGGGATCTCCGCCGTGGCGAGCTCGATGCCCGTGATCGGGATGAGCGCCGCGAAGAGGGCGAGCGACGGAATGGTGTAGAGGATCCCCGCCACGGCGGTGATCGGGCCGTAGACGGCGCGCTGGCGCACCGACCACACCGCCAGGCCGAACGAGATGGCGAAGCCGATGGCCACCGCGATCGCGGCGAGATAGAGGTGCTGACCGGTGCGGTAGGCGATCGCGCCCAGGTGGCCCAGCACCCAGCCCCAGTCGACGGCAAGGCTCACGACGACTCCACCAGCGAGTCGTCCGGTCGCTCCGGCCCGTGCTCGCTCGTCGGGTGCCCGTGCGCGTCCGGGTGCCCGTCCACAGCATCGGGCGGTGGGCCTGTCCGGTCCGGCGACGGTCCGGCCGCCATCGCGTCCGCCGAGGCGCGCTGCGCGGTGCCGATCATCTCGAACGTCACGACGCCCTGTGCCCGCCCGCGCCGGTCCACCACGATCCCGGCCTGCACGTCAGCGTCGAGCATCATGGACAGCGCATCCTTCAGCGTCGTCTCCGGCTCCAGGAGCGGCGAGTTCGGGATTGCGTCGTTCGCCTCGAGGATCCCGTCGCGCGGCAGCTCGTCCTGGTCCACCCAGCCGAGTGGTCGATCCGCAGTGTCGACCAGCTGCAGGTACGGAAACGGATCGGCCAGCGCGCGCGCACGTGCCGGACCCGCGGGGTCGCCGGGGCGCGCCGTCACCACGCGCCGCAGCGGCAGGTCGCCCACCCGCGCGAGCGAAAGGCGTTTGAGGCCGCGATCCGCCCCCACGAACCGTGCCACGAACTCGGAGGCGGGGTGCGCCAGGATCTCGTCCGGCGGCGCGAACTGGGCCAGATGGCCGCCGCCGCGCATGACCGCGACCAGGTCGCCCATCTTGATCGCCTCGCCGATGTCGTGGGTCACAAAGACGATCGTCTTGGCCAGCTCGGCCTGGAGGCGCAGCAACTCGTTCTGCAGCCGCTCGCGCACGATCGGGTCGACGGCGCCGAAGGGCTCGTCCATGAGCAGCACCGGCGGATCGGCGGCCAGCGCGCGGGCCACGCCGACGCGCTGCCGCTCGCCCCCGGACAGCTGTGCGGGGTAGCGCCCGCCGAAGCGAGCGGGGTCGAGGCCGACCAGCGCGAGCAGCTCGTCCGAGCGGCCGCGCCTGCGCGCCGCATCCCAGCCGAGCAGTCTCGGGACCACCGCGACGTTCTCCGCGACCGTCAGGTGCGGGAACAGGCCAACCTGCTGGATGACGTACCCGATGCCCCGCCGCAGCGCGGTCACGTCCTGCGTGGACGCATCGATCCCGTCGATGAGGATCTCGCCCCGCGTCGGTTCGATGAGCCGGTTGATCATCTTCAGGCTGGTGGTCTTGCCGCAGCCGGACGGGCCGACCAGGACGCAGGTCTTTCCGGCGGGGATCACGAACGAGAGATCGTGCACCGCGTCGGCCCCGGCCGATCCGTAGCGCTTCGAGACGTGGCGGAACTCGACGGTCGCGCCGGAGGTCGAACGCGTCGGGGTCCGGTCGGTCACGCATGATCCTCCGTGCGGGGTCGGCGTGCCGACCGCTGGAAGCGCGCTGCGGGCGGTGGGCGGTCGGCGGGCGCGACGCGACTATGGTACCCGGGAGGAAGCGATCGCCAGACGCACGGGCGGTCGGGGCGGCAGTCGCGGCGCGCCCGATCGGCGGGCGCGTTTGGAGTTCGATCATGGCGTGTGTCCCCGGCTTCCACGACGCCTCGAACAAGACCGGGACGAACATACTATTGACGATATCGGCCACTACGCGTAATAGTATGTGCTATGGGCAGAACCAAGCGGTCGCTCTTCCCGACCACTCAGCGCCTCGCCATTGAGCTTGGCGCTCGCCTCCGCCTGGCGCGTCGCCGGCGAGGCCTCAGTATCGCCGAGATGGCAGCGCGCGTCGTAGCCTCGCCTCCCACGATCGCGCGTCTCGAGCGCGGCGATCTCTCGGTCAGCGCGGCGCTCCTCGTCCGCTACCTCGAGGTCCTCGGGCTCGCCACGGACATCACCCGGTTGGCCGAGCACGACGATGCCGGTGCCGCGATCGCCGACGAGCGACTCGGGCGACCGCGCCGCGCACGATCAAGGGGCCTGGCCGATGAGCTCTAGTCGAGTCGACCTCGTCGTCGTGCTCGATGCGCCTGAACTCGGACCGGCGCGCCCGGTCGGGGTAATCACGTGCTGGCCCGGTCCGATCCTGTCCGTCGCGTTTGCCTACGCCCGCTCGTGGCTCGAGGACGTCAGTCGTAACTTCGCGATCGATCCCACACTGCCTCTCACCGAGGCGCAGTTCACCGTCCCGGGGCGCCGCATTCCAGGAATCTTCGACGACACAGCCCCCGACCAGTGGGGCGAGGCGCTCATGATTCGGCGAGCGGGCGGCCGCGCACTCGATGCCTGGGACTTCCTGGTCGGGGTCGCTGACGAAACGCGAATGGGAGCCCTCCGGCTGCGGAGCGGCGTCGATGGCCCATTCCTGGCGGACCGTGAGCCGGCCGTGCCTCCGGTCCACCGGCTCCGAGAGCTGCAGGAGCTGGCGCGCCGGTTTGAGGACAATCCCGGTGGGGTCAGCACCAGCGAGATCGGCTTGCTCGTAGCCCCCGGCTCTTCACTCGGCGGCGTGCGACCCAAGGCGAACTTCCTCGCGCCCGACGGCAGCCCGTGGATCGCGAAGTTCCCGTCAAAGACCGACCGTCGCGACGTATCTGCGTGGGAGCACGCGTATGCGCGTCTCGCCCACGATGCCGGGATCGACGTGCCCGAGACCGAGCTCCTCACCATCGGCGGGGGCGCGAGGACGTTCGCGACGCGACGCTTTGACCGCACGTCGGACGGACGTCGTCTGTATGCGTCGGCACTCACCCTGGCTGGGCGCCCCGACGCGCACAACGCCGACTACATCGACATCGCCCAGGCGATCACCGACCACGTCGCGCCCAGGAACGTGCGCGCCGACCTCGCGCAACTCTATCGGCGAATGGCGTTCAACGTGCTGGCCGGCAACCGCGACGACCATCTTCGCAACCACGGGTTTCTCCGGCACGCCGACGGCTGGCGTCTCGCTCCCGCGTTCGACCTCAACCCCGCCCGTGAGATGCGCGAGCACGCAACGGCGGTGAATGGTGTCGTCACCGCGCCAACCGCGACCGACGTGCTCGACGTTCGGTCATTCTTCGGCCTGACCGATCGCGAGGCTCGGACCGTCATCGACGAGGTCGCCGCCGCGGTTGGAGGATGGCGCCGAGTCGCGGCCGCGATCGGTGTCGACCGAGTGGAACAGAATCAAGTGGCAGTGGCGCTCTCGGCGCTCGAGACGGTCGCGAAGCTCTGACCGTCCCACGTGTCGGCTGTCTCACTCACAGGCTCTCAGTCGGCCACAGGCTCTCAGTCGGCGCGGAGCTCCGCGGCGCCGGCCAGCGGGGCCGTCGCAAGCACGCCGTCCGGGCCGCCCAGCCGGGGCCTGACCGGCGTTCGCGGACGCGAACCGTCTCCGACTCCCGGGTCGGCGGGCGTCGGCGCCCGCTGCGCCACCGTCGACGGTGCGGGCCGCTCCGCCCGGTGTCGACGTCGCCGGGCCGGGTGCGGCTGCGGGGCGGGAGGCCCGAGCAGAAAGCCCTGCCCGTACTCGACTCCCAGGCGGCGCAGCGTGTCGAGGTCCGAGCGACGCTCGATACCCTCGGCGACGAGCGTCGCGCCGATGCGCCGTGCAAAGCCGACGAAGGCTTCGACGAGGGCCTGCTTCGCGTCGGCGTTCGCCAGCCCCCGCACGATCTGCGCGTCGATCTTGATCACGGAAGGCCGCAGCGCGGCGATGAGCGCGAAGGACGCGTAGCCCGCGCCGGCGTCGTCGATGGCGAAGCCGAAGCCCTGGCGGCGCAGGCGCTGGACGCGCCGGGCGAGCTCCTGCACGTCCGGCGCAGTCTGCTGCTCGGTGCACTCGAGGGTCACCACGGCGGGTGGTACGCCGAGGCTGCGGCAGTGCGCTGCGAACGCGGCAGGCTCGAACCACGGATCGGCCAGGCTCGCCGGCAGGACGTTGATCGTGACGTGTGGGAGCCGGTCGCGCAGGGCAGCGGTCTGCTCGAGGATCTTGTCGGCCATCAACCGGTCCAGGTCGAGCGTTCGGCCGCTGGCGATCGCCGCCTCGACGAGTTGCGTGATGGAACCGACCAGGCGCGAGGGACGGCACAGCGCCTCGTACCCGAACAGGCGGAAGGTGGCGAGCGAGGCGATCGGCTGGTAGTACACCTCGACGACTTCGCGTCGCGCAAGGAACGTATCCACGATCTTGTGGAAACCGACGGTCGGCGAGGTGATCATCCCGACACGGTCGGCGATGCCCGACTGCTGCACCGCTTCGGCGAAGGCCGTGAGCGTCCGCTCCGGTTCGGCCCGGCGCGGATCGAGCGAGACCAGGCCGAAGGGGGCATCGCCCGCGAGCGCGGCGACGGCGGCTTCCCCGAGCTGCGCGGCCGGCCCCACGAGCACCGCACCGATCGCGAGCGGGAACGTGTGGCTGCCCGGCACGTGCGCCGCGAGACGGTGGATGAGCCGCTCGTCCCGCGACCAGATCAGCCGCTCAGCATCCGCGCCGCGTCGAAAGAAGTGCAATCCCACGTCCGAGTCCTGCCCCCCCTGGCGACGACCGCGGCCGATCGGGCCGCGTGGTGCCACTGCTCATGATGGTGCCGGGCCCGTGCTATCGGGCGGGCCCGACGGTACCAGCGCGCGTCGGCGATGGTCCCATGGCTGTCCGCCCGGCGGGCACCGGGCGGGGCGAGAA
>JBJKRK010000277.1:0-7305 GCA_046704705.1 Candidatus Limnocylindrales bacterium
GGCCCGGGGGGTCTCGTACGAGCCCGCCATCTCCTTCACTCCCACGAGAATCTCGTTGCTCACTCTGGCGGTCTGGCCGATCTCGTCGGTGCCGAAGCGCTCGATGGCCGGGATGTGCGCGTCGTACTTCTCGGTGAGGTCGTTCGCGGCGAGGGCGGCCAGGCACGCCGAGAAGCGCGTGACGCCGTCGCGCATCGCGGCCATCTGCCCCTGCACGGCCTTCACACCGTTCGTGATCCCGCGGGCGATGAAGAAGCTCAGGCCGAGCCCCACGAGCACCGCCGCGAGCAGTGCCGCGAGCGTGAGGAGCCGGCCCTGATCGTAGGCGGCGGTGATGGAGGCCGCCTGGTCCTTGGCATCCTGCAGAACGAGCGTGCCGATGTCGTCGAGGGGCGACATCATCGCGTCATTGGCCGCATTGGCCGTTGTGCGATCGGCCAATGCTTTCGCGCTGTCTCCCGCAGAGAGGTCGGCGAGCACCGCCTGGACGGCCGACTGGAGGGCCGGATACGCCTGCCGGACCTGCGCGACTTTGGCTTGCTCTGCGGTGCTGAAGGTCGCCTGCTGGGACCAGGTGGTGAGATCCTGGCTGATCGTCGTCTCATCGTCGGCGACAGCCTTCTGCACATCGCTGACGGTGGAGGGGTCGGTGATCTGGAGGACCCCGAGGTTCAGCTCCCGCGCCAGGTTCTCCAGGCTCGAGTCCACCTCGTCGTACTGGCTCAAGGGCACGGCGCCGACGGTGTATAGGTTCTGACCCTCCGAGTTCACCGAGCCCAGGTTGAGGATCGCGAGGCCGCCCACGACGACCATCAGGGCCAGGATGATGCCTGACATGCCGAGAAGCTTCGCCCGAACCCCAAGATGGATGTGCGCCATGCCTCGTTCCTCCCCGAATGGAGCGTTGCCGGCGCAACCCGAACTGGGCACCGTCCCGGCAGCGGTACGTGGAACATCGGCACGCAGCTGCCTTGGCTTGACACACGTTCGTGAATGCGACCCATCTTCGGGCCGAATGGCACCTCCAGCCCGGGCACAACAGCGGTGGAGAGCGGGTCGGCAGCGCCGGGTCGCCGCGGCGCCGGATGGTGCCGCCGGGCCCGGGCCGGTCCAGATCAGGAGTGAACGTCGCCTGGGCGGCCCCGGTTTCAGGACCTGCGCCGTCCGGCCGACACCTCACCGTGTACGGGACGGAATCGCCAACCGGAGCAGGCGGATCGTCGAAGTGAACCGATCCGTCAGCTCTCGCGGCCCATGGAGTGGAGGTGCACCGATGCACGCGGACATGGTCGAAGGACGCATTCTTCGCGACCGGCGAGGCATCTTCCACAGAAGCCTTGTTGTCGGCACCCATGAGCACCCGCAGGCGCACGTTCCACGCGGCCTCGTGGAAGTACTGCGCCAGGTTCCCGAGGAGGCCGACGAGGCCGAACTCTGCCGTCTGTGCTGGCCGCGCCCATGGCGCGACGAGCCGCCCCAGCTCTCCTGAAACGACCTCGTCGGCGTTGTTTCGACGCGGTCGCTCGAGGCTCCACGCGCGCCCGCGGTGAGGGACGGCCTCGCGCAAGGGCAGGCGCTTCAGGGCGCCGATGGCCGGTACACGAACGATCCGATCGAGCGCAGACAGCGGGCAATTGACGCGGGGATTGAGACTCAGTATCATATCGGCCTGTGAGTGACTCTTCCGACTTGCTGCAGGCCCTCGACCGCGCGGGCTTTCACCTGACCGAGCCCCGTCGCACGGTGGCCGGGCTGATCGCGGGGCGGCCGGGACGCTTCTCCGCCGTCGACCTGGTGCGCGAGGCACGGCAGGCACATCGGTCGGTCGGGCGGGCGACCGTGTTTCGTTCCCTGGAGATCTTCGAGCGCCTCGGGCTCGTGGAGAGCGTCCACCTGCCGAGCGGAGAGCACGCGTACGTCACCTGTGAGCCCGCGCACCACCACCACCTCGTGTGTGAGCGGTGCGGTCGGAGCATCGACGTCGGGGACGTGGGGATTGCCCCCATCGCCCGGGCGATCGAGAAGCGCACCGGGTTCGAAGTCGACTCGCATCGGATCGAGTTCTTCGGCCTCTGTCCGGACTGCCGGGCAGGCGGCAGGCGACCCGCCTGACTGACCTCCGTCGGCTGCCCTGAAAGGAGCGCGTCCCGGTGTCGCACAGAATGAGACAGAATCTGAGACTCGGTCCCTGGATCATCCTCATCGCCGCCGCCGCGCTCGCAGGGTGTACGTCCCCGACCGGCGGCTCGTCAGGGGCGGGGACGGCGGCACCGGCCTCGACGCTCAGCACCGCCCCGTTGCTCCCTGCGGGCAGCGGGGCGCCATCCCCCGCCACTGGTGGCACGCCGATCCCGGTCCTGGGCACGGAGAACTTCTACGCCAGCCTTCTCGCGCAGGTCGGCGGCGTACGGGTGAGCGCGTCGAGCCTGCTGAACGATCCGAACACGGATCCCCACACCTACGAAGCGAGTCCGCAGGCCGCGGTCACGGTCGCGAACGCGCGCATCGTCATCGTCAACGGGATGGGCTACGACGACTTCATGCAGCACCTGCTGGCGGCGTCGCCCAGCTCTGGCCGGACGGTGATCGACGTACAGCAGCTGCTCGGGCTGGCAGACACGGCGAACGCGCACGTCTGGTACGACCCATCCACGATGCCGAGGGTGGCGCAGGCCGCGGAGGCCGCGCTGGAGAAGCTCGAGCCCGCGAACGCAGCCTACTTCCGGGCCCGCCTCCGCGCGTACCTGGCTTCGCTGCAGCCCGTGGACGCGAAGATCGCGCAACTGCAGGCCCGGTACTCCAGCCAGCCCGTCGCGTTCACCGAACCGGTGGCGGGGTATCTCGCAGCGGCCATCGGGCTCCGGGTGCTGACCCCGGAAGGCTTCCAGAAGGCGATCGAGGACGGTACCGAGCCCGGTCTCGCCGATGTCGCGGTCGAGCGCGATCTCCTCACCGAACACAAGGTGCGCGTCCTTCTCTACAACAGCCAGACGGTGACGCCGCTCACGAAGCAGATGCGCGACCTGGCCGTCGCCAGCGGCGTTCCCGTCGTGGGCGTGTCCGAGACGATGCCCGCCGCCTACCACACCTATGCGGCCTGGATGCTGGGGGAGCTCGACGCGCTCCAGCGTGCCCTGGCCGGAGGAGCTTGAACCGATGCCCACACCGACCGTCCGCTTCGAGCACGCGACCCTCGCGTACCGCGGCCACGAAGTCTGGCGCGACCTCTCGGTCGCCTTCGACGAGGGCAGCTTCGTTGCCCTGCTGGGACCGAACGGCGGCGGCAAGACCTCCCTGCTGCGCGTGGTGCTCGGTACCGCTGCGCTGACGGCCGGCCGCGTGGAGGTGTTGGGCGAGCCGCCCCGGCGGGGCAACCCCGCAATCGGCTACGTGCCCCAGCAGCAGCACTTCGATCAGGATCTGCCGTTGCGCGGGCGCGACCTCGTGCGCCTCGGTCTCGACGGTCATCGCTGGGGCATCGGGCGACCGGATCGCGCGCTGGATCGCCGGGTGGATCAGGCGATCGAGGCTGTCTCGGCGACAGGCTACGCCGACGCCCCGGTCGGCCGTCTCTCCGGCGGTGAGCAGCAGCGACTGCGGATCGCCCAGGCGCTCGTCGGCGACCCGCGGCTGCTGCTCTGCGACGAACCGCTCGCGCATCTCGACCTGCGCCGTCAGCAGGAGATCGCCGACCTCGTCGCAGGCTGGCAGCGCACGACCGGACGCACCGTTCTCTTCGTGACGCACGATGTGAATCCCGTGCTGCCCTTCGTCGATCGCGTGCTGTTCGTGGTTCGGGGTCGCTGGGCCGCCGGCACGCCTGACGAGGTGCTCACCTCGGAGCGCCTGTCCGACCTCTACGGCGCGCACGTCGACGTGCTGCGGGTGCACGGCCGGCTGCTCGTCGTGGGAGACATGGCCGATGCGGGCTTCGAGCTCGAGGAGCCGCACCACCTGCCGGTCGTCGACGAGAGTGCGGCGCACCATGTCGGGGCAGCAGAGTGATGACACAGCTCATCCACCTCCTGGGCTACCCCTTCGTCCAGCAGGCGATCGAGGCCGGCATCGTCATCGCCGTGGTGTCCGGCCTGGTGAGCCGCTTCGTGGTGGCGCGCAACATGTCCTTCGCGGTGCATGCCCTGGCGGAGCTCGGGTTCACCGGATCCGCGGGGGCGATCCTCCTGGGCGTCTCGCCCGTGGCCGGGTTGCTCGCCGGCACGCTCGTGACGGCGCTCCTCATCGGCAGGCTGGGCGTGCGGGTCCGCGAACGCGACGCCGTGGTGGGCGTGGTGATGGCGTTCGGGCTCGGCCTGGGCGTGCTGTTCCTCACGCTCTACTCGAGCTACGCGACACAGGCGTTCGCGATCCTGTTCGGCACGCTCAGCGGAGTGAGCGCCGGTGATGTGCTCCTGCTGCTGGTGCTGGGCGTCGTGACGCTCATCGCCCTGGCGGTCGTCTACCGGCCGCTCACGTTTGCCACGGTCGATCCCGAAGTGGCCGAGTCGCGCGGTGTCCCCGTGCGACTGCTCGCGGTGGTATTCCTCCTCATCCTCGCGGTCGCCGTGGCCGAGGCGGTGCAGGTGGTGGGCGTGCTGCTCATCCTGACGCTGCTCATCACGCCGGGCGCGAGCGCGGAGCGGCTCACTGCCCGGCCTGGACGCGCCGCGCTGTACAGCGTGCTGATCGCACTTGTCTCGGTGCTCGGTGGGATCGCGCTCGCGCTCGTGACGAACGTGCCCGTCAGCCCGTTCGTGACGACGCTCAGCTTTGCCTGCTATCTCCTGGCGCGCTTCGTGATCGGGCCGCGCACACTCAGCGTCGAGCGGGCGATGACCGCGGCACAGGGTCTGGGCCAGCCGGCCGGCGCGGAGTGAACCAGGCGGCCAGTCGTCGTACGCGCGCGCGGCCGCCTGACGGTTGCGCGTCGCCGTGCGCGCCGGACGCTACGGCGCCACGATCACCGCCCGGTACGCCGCTGCCCCCGAGTCGCCCGCGCGCCGGAGGATGACCTCGTACCGCCCGGCGGCGAGCCTTGCCCGCAGGCCGGCGTGCGTGCCATCCCAGGCGCCATGCGCCACGATCCGCCTGGTCGACAGGCTCTCGACGGCGATCGAGAGCGGGGCCGAGCCCGTGACCCGATGCAGTTGAACGGCGAGCGTCCCGCTCGCGACCCGGAGCGTGACCGAACGGCTCGGGGTGCGTGCCGTCAGCCGGCCGGCCGGGCGAACCACGGTGCGCGGCGGCGCACCATCCATGAACAACACGGTGTAGTACGTCCGGCCGTCATTCGCCTGGTAGACGCCGACGCCCATGGCGTTCCAGCTGGCATCCAGGATGTTCGCCCGGTGCTCCGGCGAGGCCAGGAACATCTCCTGGATCTGCTGCGTGTCGGTCGGATCCGTGGTGTGCCAGCCGATGTTCTCGCCCGCCAGGCTGTACTGGATGTGTTGCCGGTCCATGTAGCAGAACACCCGATCCGAGGGACTCGGGCAAACGCCCGCCAGCCGCGGCGGGATGTCATGCGAGAAATACCCGCGCGTCGCCATGTCCTGGCTGCGCCACTCGGCCAGTTGGGTGAGCGCGGCGGATTCCCGGAGCGCGGGCAGCGCCGCTGAGGTCCGGGCGGCGTTCGTCAGCGCGAGCAGCTGCGCCGCCGCCGCGGCGTCCGCAGGGACGGCGGCGGGCGTCGAGATGGCGCCAGGTGAGGCAGCGGCTGCCGTCGCCGTGGTGGGTGCGGCGGCGCGGGTCGCCGCGACGGCGAGACCGGGCCGGAAGGATGCGGGCGCCACGAGGCAGCCGGCGAGGAGCAGCAGCGAGCAGAGACGGCGCATGGGACCCTCGGGACGCCGCCGCCCGCCGCCCACCAGGGGCCCAGGCGGGACCGGCATGCGCCGGCCCGCCTATCTGTCACGGCTGCTGTGCGCCGGAGGAGACGACGACGATGACCGTCGCTCAGGGAGCCCGGCGCAGCCCGAACGGACGAGCGCCCGCGCCGGGACGCATCCCGCGCGCGGACATCGAACGGATTGAGGAGCGGCTCAGGTATCAGCGAACCGCACGTCTGCAGCCTACGGGCAGGCGGCCCGCGATCCCAGCCGTACAGTGGTACCTGGCAGCCTGGCCCTTCTGCGCCTGACCGAATGGGGGATCAGCTGCAGACGCGCGGGTGGGGTGTTGGATTCGCGTCCGCGTGACTCGCATCCTGCACGAGCTGGAGCTTCGCCGTCACCTGCAACTTGGTGCTCGTGGCGTTCGGCCCTTCGCTCGTCTGAAGGATCAACTTGGTCGGGCCCGACGTCGCGTTCGTCAGCGCCTGGAGGTCGTTGTACGGCACGTGGCGCTTCACGGCGCTGATGCTGTACCAGTAGACCTTGTCGGCGCTCGTGTAGACGAGCACCGTGTACCCGAGCATCCCCTTCCCGTTGTCCACCTCCGAGGCCTGCAGCAGCGGCAGGAACATGCCGGAGCGGGCGTGCGCGTAGATGTACGTCGTTCCCGGCTCTCCCGGCTGCTTCAGCCAGGGCACGTATTCCGCCACGTCGCAGTAGGGAAACGGTGACCCCCCGACGTTCGGGTCATGGCCGCCGGAGATGACGGGCAGATCGATGTGCAGCGCCGGGACCTCGACGCGGGTGGCGACACCCGCGTCGGTGCCGCCGGGTGTCGATGCCGCCGAGGCGCCGGCGCTCGGCGCGGCCGATGGGCTTCCTGTCGGCGCGGGCGAGGCGATGACCCAGCCCCAGGTGGGAGTCGGCGAGGGCGAGGAGACGGGAAGCGGATTGCCGTAGTTCAGCAGTCCGGCGGCCAGCAGGGTGACGCCTGCCGCGGAAAGGATCGCCGGCACGAGGCGCGCCTCGACCAGGCGAAAGAGATCGTTCACCGGGTGGGCATGCTACCAGCTCCGGCGATACACTCCGGCGAATGCGCTCTCCGGTCCTCCTGGGCGCCGGTGCGGGCGCCGTGACGGCCCTGCTTGCGCTGGCGGTCGCCGTCGTGCTCCTGGCGAGTGTTCCACTCGGGTCCAGCGTGCCGCCGCCCGGCGTCCCGGCCGGGGGTATCCCCAGCATCCCGCCCGCGGGCCCCGAGGGTGCTTCGCCCGCGTCCGGCAGTCCGCCGCCCGCGTCCGGGGACGCTTCGTCGCGGTCGAGCGCGCGCCCTCCGTCCTCGCCGCACGCTGCGACACCCGCCGGCACGCCGGTCCCCACGGCGAGCGTGGGGACCGCCATCGGCGATCTCGCGCCCACGCTGAGGCTGGATCGACTCGGGGGCGGCACGCTCGATCTGGCGTCGCTGCGGGGCCGTCCC
>JBJKRK010000278.1:0-2839 GCA_046704705.1 Candidatus Limnocylindrales bacterium
AGTAGCGGCCGACTTCGGCGCGGGCGGTCGGCTCGGGCAAGCCCGCTCTCGCCTGCATGAAGCCGACGGCTACTTCCGATGTCATCTCGCCCAGGTGCAGGCTCGTGTCGACGACGATGCGGGCGGCACCATGGAGGGCGTCGCCAGTGGGCGGCCCGCCGGACCGCCAAGGACTAGCGGATAAGTTGGACCCCAAACGAGGTGGAAGGGGTCTGTCCGCTTCCCAGCCCGACCACAACGCCCGGCCCGTATTGCTCCGAGATGAACCATCCCTTGAGGCAGCCGGTGGCGCCGTTGCCCCCGGAAGGCGTGATCCCTGGATTGTCTGGCGGGTTGCCGCCGTCACAGGCACGCGTGCCGTCGATCTTGGGATTGCCGTTCAGATACGCCTTGTCGAGCAGGAACGGCACGACCTGGTAGAGGTGGTAATAGAGGCCACTCCCCGTACCCCCGTTGAGTTGCTGGGAAGTCAGGCCGGAGCAGAGTGCGGGGCTCGTTGCCGGGTTCTGCTGGCCGCCGACGACCTTCACATCGGCCGTGCAGTCATACAGCGGGAGCAGCACCACCTGTCCGTCGTAGCCGTTCACCGCAGTGTCGAGGCCCGCGTCATTCGTATTGCCCGTCTCGGCGTTGATCCAGCTAGGGAGATAGATGGGCGGGTTGTCTGGCGTCGTGACGTCGTTGACGAGGTCGGTGGTGCCGTTGCCGTCCTCGGGCTGGATGGCGAGCCAGCCAACGCTGCCGGGTCCTGTGCCGCAGACGGGAATGATGACCTCGTTGGACGCAACAGGACCGGGCGGCGTCGAGATCGGTACGTAGGGTCCCTGCCCGTACGACCACTTGTTCGTGTTGTCGCACGTCGACACTGATGTCGGAATCGTCAGGGGCAGGAATCCGCACGAGACGTCACCGGCACAGACTCCGGTGACCGCTCCGGCCACCGCTGTGGCTTGGGCCGATGCAGAGAGCTTCGTAATACCAATCGCCCCTGCCGCGTATGTCCTGAACGAGCGGGACCCGAAGACGGCCACCCCGCACGCCAGTGCAGGGGTCGTCGCCGGGTCATCTCCCGGGGGGATCGGACATTGCTGGCCGCCATTGGTGGCGTCGTACGCGACAGTCGGGATCGATCCCGACCCGACCTTCACCGCGTTGGGCTGGGAACTGCAGGGAGGCGCTGCGGTCGAGCCGTCCGAGAGGATGCAGCGCCCCTTGACCGTCGTGTAGTAGGCCACAGGTGCCGCGACGCCGTTGAACGATGCGGCGTTGTTGACAGCGATGAGCACGTTCTGGTCCGTCTGCGGAAGAGGACTCTGCCCAACCGCCTGAGCCGCCAGATCCTCGCTCAGCGCCGTGGCACCGGCCTCTGCCGTTGAGTCCACGGCATTCTGGGTGATGCGCTGTTGGGCAAACGCGTTTCCGCCATCGATGACGAGTCCGGTTGCAGCGAGGAGGGCGACAAGGGCCAGCACCATCAAGACCAGCGTCTGACCGTGCTGGCTGCAGCGCCCGGCATTCCTGTGGCAGGTCATGACAGAAGCCTCCTGGGATGACGCCCGGGCAACAACAAGGGCGCGTTGCCGGTCACGGGATCGGACACGCGCCGGCCCCCGTACACAGACTCTCGATGGGTTGCTCGCTCTGCGATACAACCGGGATGGAGCTAACGAAGGCGCTGACGATCGGGGTGATCGGGCGGAAGGTGTACTTGACAGTCACGACCGCAACGCATCCGACATATGGCGTCCCGCAGTTCGTCGTCATGGCCGGCGGATCGTCGAAAACCACGCAGGTGCCCGCAGAATCCGTGGTTGGCCCACCAAGGGTCGGGCATCCATTCGGTGCCGCGGTGGGAATACCCAACGAAATAGCCTGCTGGGCAGTGCGCTCCCGAATGTCACTGAGATTCTGGTTGACGATCGCTGTGCGCACCCCTTCTCTCGCTGCGTTCGCAACCTCGCTGCTCGCGAAGATCAGGCGACCGAGATCCACGACGCCGAGGAAGATCAGAAGAAGCATCGGCAGGACGAGCGCGAACTCCATGAGGGCCTGACCGCGAGATCCGTGACGCCGGGGATGGTTCATGGCGCGACTGCCAGCTGGAAGCCGGCGCAGGACTGGGCCGTCCCGTCCACATCCGGCGGCGTTTCGGCGTTGATCGTGTAGGTACCGACGGAGACGGTGAGCAGACTGGGAGAGAAGCCTGCCGCCGCCCATGCTGACGCCGCGTCTGTCGACGCCATGCCGATGAAGTACGGCACATAGCATTGTCCAGACGGGAGCGGTGCAGGCGTCCCGCTCGGCGTCGGCGCGGGGGTCGCGCCCGGAACAACAGGCAACAGGCCCAAGCGGATCGGGAACACTGCACTGGCACCCAGCTTGACGGGATTGCCCGCGATGTCAGCAACAATGGGCGTGAGCGGGGTGATCTCACACGTCAGCTGGACTTCCGCGCGGCCATTGAGCTGGTTGCCGTCCGGGAATGTCGGCGTGGGCAGCGGGCTGGGCAGCGTGCAGTTGATCGTGGACGCATCGTTCTGGATCTCGTGCGCATACTCGCTCTGCGCCGCCAGGTCCGATTGCGTGGTCCCGCTCCACGCGGTGGCATGGCCAGCCGCGAAGTTCGCGCCGATGCGCGCGGCGTTCTGCAGGTTGACCCAGCCCATGAAGACGCGCCCGAAGTCCAGGACGAGCACCAGGATGAGCATCAGCACGGGCAGCACGAGCGCGAACTCGACGAGGGCCTGACCGCGACGTCGCAGGCCGGGTCGGCGAAGACGAATGGAAGGGTGCTGCCGGGCGAGGCGAAGGGGATCGGCACTCTTTGGGGACGCCATGG
>JBJKRK010000279.1:0-3684 GCA_046704705.1 Candidatus Limnocylindrales bacterium
CGGCCTGGGCCTGGTGCTGGTCCTCCTGACCACGCTCCTCTCGTCGATCAGCATCCTGTACTCCTTCGGGCCGATCAAGGAGCACGTGAAGGAGTACATGATCAGCTTCCTGATCCTCGAGGTCGGGTTGCTGGGCGTGTTCACGGCCCTGGATCTGTTCCTCTTCTACATCTTCTGGGAGATCGTCCTGGTGCCGATGTACCTGATCATCGGCATCTGGGGCCACGACAACCGCGTGTACGCCACGTTGAAGTTCGTCCTGTACACGCTCGTCGGCTCCCTGCTCATGCTCATCGCCATCCTGGCGACGGCGTACGCATACCAGGTCGGCACGGGCACCTGGACGTTCGACCTGCTCAAGCTCACCACCTACCACTACAGCAGCGGCCTGCAGATCTTCGCCTTCCTGGCCTTCTTCCTGGCCTTCGCGATCAAGATCCCGATGTTCCCGTTCCACACGTGGCTGCCGGACGCCCACGTCGAGGCGCCCACGGCGGGCTCGGTCGTGCTGGCGGGTCTGCTGCTGAAGATGGGCGGCTTCGGGCTGCTGCGCTACGCGCTGCCGCTTTTCCCCGACGCGTCGCACACGTTCGCGCCGGCGATCATCGTCCTCTCGCTGATCGCGATCATCTACGGCGCGATCGTGGCGGTGGTCCAGCCCGACTTCAAGAAGCTCGTGGCCTACAGCTCGGTGAGCCACATGGGCTTCGTGACGCTCGGCATCTTCGTCTTCCAGCCGCAGGCGATGCAGGGCGCGATCCTCCAGATGGTCAACCACGGCCTCATCACGGGCGCGCTCTTCCTGTGCGTCGGCATCCTGTACGAGCGCACGCACAACCGCCGCTTCGCCGATCTCGGCGGGATCTCGGCGCCGATGCCGACATACGCTGCGGCGCTGGGCTTCTTCATGCTCGCGAGCGCCGGCCTGCCGGGCCTCTCTGGCTTCGTGGGCGAGTTCCTCGTCTTCGTCGGCACCTTCCAGGTCTTCCCGGTGGTGGCCGCGATCGCGGCGGCCGTGATGGTGCTCGGCGCGACGTATCTCTTCTACATGTTCCAGCAGGTCGCCTTCGTCGACCTGAGCGACTTCCTGAAGGGCATCCGCGAGCACCTCAGCGACCTCACGCTGGTCGAGAAGATTTCGCTGGCGCCGCTGGCGGTGCTCGTGGTCTTCCTGGGCGTCCTCCCGGCGCCCTTGCTCGACGTGCTGCAGGGTCCCGTGAACGGGGTGCTGCAGCAGGTCGCGCAGGGCACCGCCATCAACCTCTTCCCCTTCCGGTGAGCCGATGACCGCCGCCGACCTGACCACCAGCCTGCCCCTCGTCTACATGATCCTGCTCGCCAGCTTCGTCGTCGCCGTCGACGTCGTCTGGCCGGGGCGCGATCGCCTGGCGCAGGCGATCGGCGTGGTGGGCTCGCTCGTCGGGCTGGGGATCGTGTGGGCCGTCGCCCAGAACGGCACCCGCGAGGCGTTCGGGGGCGCCTATGCGCTCGACCCCCTCACGACGCTCCTCGACGCGGTGTTCATCTCGATCGGCGGGCTGACGCTGCTCTACGCGCCCGACTACCTGCAGCCGCGCCGCCTGCCCCTGCCGGAGTTCACCGCCACGCTCCTCTTCGCCCTCAGCGGCGCGATGCTCCTCGCGGCGGGCCGCGATCTGCTCGTGCTGTTCCTGGGCCTGGAGCTGATGGTGCTGCCCGGGTATCTGCTGGTCGGCTTCGCCAAACGCGACGGGCTGGCCACCGAGGGGGCGATCAAGTACTTCCTGCTCGGCTCGTTCTCCAGCGCGATCTTCCTGTTCGGGCTGGCTTTCGTGTGGGGCTTCACGGGCAGCACCCGGGTCTCGGTGGTGGCGAGCCAGCTGGCGGCAATCGCGGCCGGCCACGCCGCGCTCTCGCCCGGCCTTGCCATGGGCCTGGCCTTCCTCACCACCGGCGTCGCCTTCAAGATCGCCGCGGTGCCCTTCCACTACTGGACGCCGGATGCGTACCAGGGCTCTCCCACGCCGGTCACCGGCTACCTCTCCGTGGGCCCGAAGATCGCCGCGTTCGCCCTGATCCTGCGGCTCTTCGTCGGCGCACTCGGGCCGGTGCGTGCCGAGTGGGTGCCGATCATCGCGATCCTCGCCGCGATCACGATGACACTGGGGAACCTGGTGGCGCTCACGCAGAGCAACGTCAAACGCATGCTCGCATACAGCTCGATCGCGCACACCGGCTACATGATGGTCGGCCTGGCCGCGTATGCGGCCGCGGCGCCGGGCAGCGACACGGAGGCGCGCGGACTGCAGGGCCTGCTCTTCTACCTCGTGGCCTACACGTTCATGAACCTGGGCGCCTTTGCCATCGTCAGCGCCCTGCAACGCCGTCCCGGCGTGACCAGCGAGATCGAGACCTTCAGCGGGCTCGGTCGCAGGGAACCGCTCATCGGCGTGGTGATGACGCTCTTCCTGATCTCACTGACGGGCATCCCGCCCACGGCCGGCTTCTTCGCCAAGTACTACGTGTTCCTCGCCGCCGTTCAGGCGGGCGGCTGGGTCGGGATGCTCGCCGTCCTGGGCGTCCTCAACGCGGCGGCTGCCGCGTTCTACTACCTGCGCGTCGTGGTGTACATGTACATGCGCGATGCGCCGGAGGGCGCGCCCGCCGTCGCTCGCGGCCTCGACCTGCGCCTCGGGCTGGCGGTCGCGGCGGTGCTGACGCTCGCGATCGGG
The DNA here is from genome assembly GCA_046704705.1 of Candidatus Limnocylindrales bacterium. GTDB lineage: Bacteria > Chloroflexota > Limnocylindria > Limnocylindrales > CSP1-4 > JBJKRK01. Next base: position 2,712 of record JBJKRK010000279.1, read on the forward strand.
ATCTTCCCGAGCGCCGTCATCACCATGGTCGAACAGGCCGCCCGGGCTCTCCTCTGACCTTCCCGCGCGGCTGCGCGTCACCGTTCCGTGCGCCCGGAGCCTGGGTCCGTGCGGCCGCGCGTAACCCCCCGCGCAGCCGCAGCCCGGGCGGCCTACCGTCGGTTACTTCCCGCCGGGCGGCTTCACCCCGTGAGGGCCAGGCGCCCGGCCAGGCCGGACAGGAAGACCGCGGTCTCGGCCGTGGAAGCGAGCACCACGTCGGCGGCCGAAACGACCTCGGGTACCTCCTCGGCCCGCGCGCGCACCGCGATCGCGAGGCCGCGCACCGCGCCTGCCGCACGTGCCGCCCGCAGGACGTCGAACGCCTCCACGTCGCTCCGATCGTCACCCAGGACGAACGCGGCCGCCGGCCGATACTCCTCCAGGAGCGCGGAAAGGCTGTCACCCTTGGCCGCGGCGCCGGGTGGGCGCAGTTCCAGGGCCCGGCGCGCCGGGTGGCGTACGAACAGGTGCCCCGGATCGGCCCGGTCGACGGCCGCAGCCACGCGGGCCGCCGCCTGCGCCAGATCGGGCGCACGCCGGTAGTGGAACGTCACCGCGGGGTCCTTACGCTCGACCACCAGCCACTCCTCGCGGACCAGGCGCTCCACGTCGTCTGCCAGCCGGCGCGCCGGATCGCGGTACGCCTCGAGCGACGCCGTGCCGGTGACGGCGAGTCGCTCGGCGGGCACGCCCCGTGGCAGCCAACCGCGCTCGAGGCCGTGGTTGCCGATGTACGTCGCGCCGCCCACACGTGCCCGCGCCGCGACGTCCGCGGCCAGCCGACCGGAGAGGACCACGACATGGACACCGGACACTCCGGCGAGGCGCCGCAGGGCACGCCGGGCCGAGGGCTCGATCCGCGCGCCCCACGGGTCGAGGACAAGCCTGCTGACCGTCCCATCGAAGTCCGTCACGAGCAGCAGCGGCCGCA
>JBJKRK010000280.1:0-14562 GCA_046704705.1 Candidatus Limnocylindrales bacterium
GAGCTGGGCGACCATCGCCGCGCATTCGAGCTGTCGCGCGAGGCGCTGGCGGCGGGCTGAGCGCGCCGCCGCACGATCTCGCCAGCGCGGCTGGCCGTTCACACCAGACAGGTGGAAATGGTTGACAGGACGCGCAGTTGATGCTGTATAGTTCGGCCGCGATGCATAGCGTCGAGACACTCCTCAAGTCGAAGCTCTGGCGGCCCTGCCGGGAGGCACGGGCCTAGGTGGCTTCGTCTCGACGATGGAGCCTCCTGGCTCGGAGGCTCCGGGGGCCGCGGACACCAAGCAGGTGACCGCGGCTTTTTGATTCGCCGGACGCTCTCCCGCCGCGAGGCTCCCCGTCTCCAGTCATCGGACAGACGAGGGAACCACAGATGCAAGCCATGATCCTCGGGGACGGCGGGATGGGCCGCGCGCTGGCGGACCTACTGAGCGGAGAGGGGGACACCGTGGTCGCCGTCCGAGGGCGACCGGCCGGCGGGACGCATCCGGCGCTCGCCTTCGGCGGCGTCGACGTCACCTTCGACTTCTCCGCAGCCGACGGAGTCCTTGCCAACGCGGCTGCGGCCGTGGCGGGGGGATGCAGCCGCCTGGTGATCGGGACCACGGCATGGGAATCGGAGCGGCCGGCCATCGACGCGCTGCTGCGTGAGGCGGGCGCGACGGCCGTCGCGGCGTCGAACTTCAGCCCTGGCGTGGCCCTCTTCTTCCGCCTGGTCGAAGAGGCCGCGCGCCTGTTCGGGTCGCTCGAGGCGTACGACCCGTTCATCTTGGAGTGGCATCGGCGGAGCAAAGCCGATCGCCCCTCCGGCACAGCGAAGGAGCTGTCGCGTCGCCTGCTGGCGGCGCACCCCAGGAAGCGTCGGCTGGCGGATCCTCGACGCGACGGGGCCGCCGGGCCGGAGGAACTGGAGGTCGTCTCGCTCCGTGCGGGCGCCGCGCCGGGCATGCACCTGGTCGGCTTCGACGCGCCGGGAGAGACGATCGAGCTGCGCCTGACGGCCCGCGACCGCGTCGCGTACGCCGCCGGCGCGCTGGCCGCCGCGCGGTGGCTTCTGGCGGCGCGGCGGACGGCCGGAGTGCACAGCTTCGACGAGGTCCTCGCCGACGCCGTCCCCTCGACCGCTGTGAGCACGCGCGTCCACAGCTCGTCCGCGCCGGAAGCCCCCGGCGCCGGCGGCGCACTGCCGGGCCGGCGTACCTCGACGGCAGACGCCCCGGATCCCGCACCGGCCCCACCCGCGCCGGATGTCCGCGTCCCACATGCCACATCCGTGCGGCGCGCCAGCCGGCGCCCCGCAGATCCCGAAGGAGTACTTCGATGACCGAACCGACCGATCGCCCATCGTCCCCGGCGGGCGACGCCACCCCTGACATGCGCGGCGAGACGTCGAATCCCACCCGCCTGCACCTGCGAGGTGCGTTCACCGCGCTCGTCACGCCGTTCTCCGCAGACGGAACCCTCGACGAGGCGACACTGCGGCGCTTCGTCACGTGGCAGATCCTGGCCGGCATCGATGGCCTGGTCCCCTGCGGGACGACCGGGGAAACGCCGACCCTCACGCTGGCCGAGCGCGAGCGTGTCATCGCGGCCACTGTCGAGGCCGCGGCCGCCCGTCCTTCGCGGGCTCGGATCACGGTCGTTGCCGGCACCGGCAGCAACGACACGGCGACGGCCATTCGGGCCACCCGTCGCGCGGCGGAACTCGGTGCGGATGCGGCGCTGGTGGTGGCGCCGTACTACAACCGGCCGGACCAGCGCATGCTGGAGGCGCACTTCCGCGCCGTGGCAGACGAGGGGGGCCTGCCCATCGTCGTCTACAACGTGCCGTCGCGGACCGGCACCAACGTGGAGGCGACCACGTTGCTGCGGCTAGCCGAGCACCCGCGGATCGTGGCAGTCAAGGAGGCATCCGGGAACCTGGAGCAGATCGCCTGCATCATCCGCGATCGGCCCCGCGGCTTCGCCGTGCTGGCGGGAGACGACGCCTGGACGCTGGCGGTGCTGGCCATGGGCGGGGACGGCGTGGTGAGCGTCGCGTCCAACGAGATCCCCGGGGAGATGGCGGCGCTGTGCGCCGCGGCACGGGCGGGCGATTGGGAGCAGGCGCGTCACCTGCACGCGCGCTGGCTCCCCCTCTTCCGTGCCAACTTCCAGGGCGGCCCCAATCCGGTGCCGGTGAAGGCGGCGCTCGCCATGATGGGACTCCTCCAGGACCGGCTGCGGCTGCCACTGCTTTCGCTGGAGGCGCCCGCCCGCGGCAGGCTCGCCGCGCTTCTCTCGCAGGAAGGGCTGACGGGCCAGCCGGCGTCGGGCCAGTCCCTGGGCGCCGAGGCCGCGGCATGACCGCGGCGGCCACCGCGGCAGCGCCGAGCTCGGACCTGCCCGCACCGATCCTCGTCGACCTGGACGCGGGTCGGCGCCGGGCGGCCTGGCCGGATCCCTCGGCGCCGGGCGGCTGGCGGGTCGACCCGGACGTGCGCGTCGAGCTCCTCGAGCTGTTCCGCCAGCGCACGCATCGCCAGTGGGAGATCGGCGGCCTCTTCGGCTTCCGTGACCGGGCGGCACTGCCCACGAAGGCACTTCTCGACGACGGAGAGCCCGACGGGGCTGCCCCCTGGCGGATCGTGCCCGGTGGCACCAGCGTCCGCGCCGGCGTCTACCTTGGTGCGGGCGTCACGATCATGCCGCCCTCCTTCGTGAACACGGGCGCCTGGATCGGCCCGGGCAGCATGATCGACTCCCACGTGCTCGTTGGCTCCTGCGCCCAGATCGGCGCACGGGTGCACCTCGCCGCCGGCGTGCAGGTGGGTGGCGTGCTCGAGCCACCCAACGCCCGACCGGTGATCGTCGAGGACGACGCGTTCGTGGGCGGGCAGTGCGGTCTCTTCGACGGCGTGCTGGTCGGGCAAGGGGCGGTGCTCGGCGCGGGCGTGCTTCTCACCGGCACCAGCCGGCTGTACGACCTGGTGAACGAGCGCGTCCTCACCGGCACGCCCGAGACGCCGCTGGCAGTCCCACCAGGTGCCGTCGTCGTGCCCGGCACGCGACCGGCCGGCGGTGACTTCGCCCGTTCCGAAGGCCTGCACCTCGCCACGGCGCTCATCGTGAAGATGCGCGACCGGTCGACATCGGCGCGGGTCGCTCTCGAGGAGGCACTGCGTTGAGCGGATCCCGATGAGCGGGGACGGTATCCGCGCGTTCGACCCGCATGCGCTCGCGGCGTCGTTCGAGACGCCGCTGTACGTCTACGACCTGGATCGCGTCTCGCGGCAGGTGGAGGACCTGCGCTCGCACCTCCCTTCGGCATTCGACCTCGCGTATGCGGTGAAGGCGAATCCCGCGCTCGCCGTGGTGGCGCACCTCGCCACGCTCGGCCTGGGGGCCGACGTGGCCTCCGAAGGCGAACTGGAAGCCGCGCTCCGGGCCGGGGTGCGCCAGGACCGGATCGTCCTGACGGGGCCGGGGAAGCCGGACCGCTTGCTCCTCCGCGCGGTCCGGCAGGGCATTCGGGCGGTCACGGTTGAGTCTCCGGCCGAGTTCGACCGACTCGAGGGGCTGGCGGCACAGGAGCAGCGCCGGGTTCCACTGCTGCTGCGGCTGGCGGCGGGCGAGGTGCGGCCCGGGGACCGCAGGCGCACGGCGGGCGAGAACCCCGCGGGCAAATTCGGCATGCAGCTCGCCGACGTCCGTCGCATCGCCGCGCGAGCCGCTCGCTCCGAGCACGTCGACCTCCTCGGCGTGCACGCGTTTGGCGCCTCCAACCTGCTCGACGCGCGGGCCCTCGTGGCCCACGCCGCCGCGACGGTTGAGGTCGCGCGCCGGCTGGCCGCTGAGGCCGGTTTCCGACTCCGACTCGTCGACGTCGGCGGTGGGCTGGGGATTCCCTACGCGACGGACGAGGAACCGCTGGACCTCGCGGCGCTGGGCGCGGGCCTGCGGACGCTGGCGTCGGGCTGGGCAGGCGCGCCCGACTGCCGAGACCTGCGGGTCCTGCTGGAGCCAGGCCGCTATCTCGTCGGGCAGGCAGGCACGTATCTCACACGCGTCGTCGACGTGAAGACCCTGGGCAGCAGCGTGGTCGCCATCGTCGACGGCGGGATCCACCACCTGTTGCGCCCGGCGCTCGTCGGGCAGCAACACCGGGTGCAGCTGCTCCCGGTTCCCGCGGCGCCCGACCGCTCGCGTTCGGCGGATGACCTGCCAGGCGCGGCGCCGCTGCCCGTCACCGTCGCCGGCCCGCTCTGCACCGGCCTCGATGTCTTCTGCCATGCTGGCGACCTGCGCGAGCCGGCGGCCGGCGACCTCGTGGCCATCCTGGATGCAGGAGCGTACGGCTTCACCGAGTCGATGCTCGGGTTCCTCTCGCACCCCACTCCCGCGGAGGTCGCCGTGCGGCAGGGAACGGCGCGTCTCATCCGCCCGCGCCTCGACCCTCGCGAGGAGCTCGACCGGCAGCGACTGCCCCGCTGGTAGCGCCGGGCGCGGAACTCCCTGAGGTCTGCGTCCGCCGTGGGACTCGCTCGGGTTCGCGTCGGACCGCCGAACTCCCTCAGGTCTGCGTCCGGCCCGCCCAGCCGCGCGGCGGCACCACTTCGCCCGCACGCGCCGCGCGATCGATGGCGAGCAGGTCCATCAGGATCGCGTACGCCGTCTGGGGAACGTGGGGCTCGATGAGCGCCACCTCGAGCTTCCCCGCGTGCGAGGTCTCGATCGCCAGCGCCATCGAGAAGCCGCTCGTCGAGCCGAGCAGTGTCGCCGCAGGGACGCGCTCGGGAGCGACCTGCACCTCCCCGCGCTCCCGGGACCCACGCGCGACGAGACGGAGCCGTTCCCCGTGGGCGACGGCCCTGGCAGGCTCCCGCGGGTCGAGGGAGCGGATGCCCTGGCGCCGCACCTCGCCCACGCGCACGTCCAGCCCGAGGAGCGCCTGCCCCAGGATCGCCGCCTTGAACGCGGCGTCCCAGCCGTCCAGGTCGGCGCTCGGATCCGCCTCCGCGATCCCCAGCCGCTGTGCCTCGGCGACGGCATCGGCCGGGTCTTGGCCGAGGGCCATCGCGTCCAGCACGAAATTGGTGGTCGAGTTGACGATACCGGCGAAGGAATCGATCGTCCCCACAGGTACGATCGTCTCTCGCAGCACCTGGGCCGGGAGGCAGTCCATCAGCGTCGCCTCGAAGCGCAGCGCGAGCCGCGCCGCAGCCGCCTCGGCGCGCAGTTCGGGGCCATGCAGTGCGATGGGGCCCTTGTTCGCGGTGACCGCATGGATCCCATGCGCAATCGCCGCCCGCAGGTGGCTCGTGGCCGGCTCTCCGGCCAGCCTGTCCAGAGGCGTCATCTCGACGAGCACGTCCACGGGCGCGTCGGGCAGCGCGACGAGCAGGTCCGCCACGTGGCGTGGAACATCACTCCTGGGAGCACCGGGCGCAGGCACGCCACCGCCCGCAACGCCGCGCATGCCCGAGCCGACCCCTGCCTCAAGTTCGCGCAGCCAGTCATTCTGGCCTGCGGCGGGGACCACGATGCCGCCACCCGGTGGCGCTCCATCGCCGGCGATGAACGTTCCATGGCGCCGCGTGGCGAGCAGCCCGATGGAGCAGGTGACGCCGTGGCGCTCGCGCAGCTCGGCGGCCCGGTCGGCCAGGAGCCGCGCCAGCGCGCGGCCGACAGCCCCGAACCCGACCATCCCCACCCGCCAGTGGCGTGTCGGCCCGCGGTTCGTCCCGACGCTCGTCATCGCGGCCTTGCTCCCCTGTTGTCAGACACGGCGCGGTTGGCACACACGGCGCACGCCATCGCGGCGTCCTGCGCCCGCACTGACACCAGGTGTGGAGCCACGGTGTGAGGCTGCGGCCCCTCCCTCCTGCCCTTGCGCCCTGCAGGGCGTGGCGTTCTGGAGCATCGTGACAGATGACGCCGCCGCGTGACTACCCTGGTCGTGGCGGCCAACGGCAGCATCGCAGCCCGGGAGGCATTGCATGTACGTCACCCTGGTCTACGTCCACTGCAAGCCGGAACACGTGGATGACCTGATCGCGGCGACCCGCCAGAACCACGAGGGATCCGTCCGCGAGTCCGGCAACCTCCGCTTCGACATCCTGCAGTCCGCCGACGACCCGACGCGCTTCGTCTTCTACGAGGCGTACGACAGCGAAGCGAGTGCCCGGGCGCACAAGGAGACGCCGCACTACCGGGCCTGGCGGGCCGCGGCCGAGGCATGGATGGCCGAACCCCGCCAGGGGATCGTCTACCGTGGGCTCTACCCGGAACCTCCGGAACCCTGAGGTGGCGCGCTTCGCGGACGGCACGATCGGCACGGGCGCCTTCTCGATCGGCACGGGCGCCTTCTCGATCGGCCGTGTACCGCGCATCGAGTTCGGTTCGGGCCGTATCGACATGCTGCCCGGCATCGTCGCGCGCCACGGCGGGCATGCCCTCCTCGTCACCGGCCGGCATTCGTTCCGCGCGAGCGAGCGTTGGCCGCGATTGCGACTGGGGCTCGAGCGGGAGGGCATCGCGTTCGAGGAGCTCAGCGTGAGCGGCGAACCGTCCCCCGCGCTGATCGACGATTCGGTGCGGCGCTTTCGCGAGGCGAACCTCGACGTCGTGGTGGGGATCGGCGGCGGGAGCGTGCTGGACACTGCGAAGGCAGTGGCGGGTCTCCTTCGGAACGGAAACTCGGTGCTCGACCACCTCGAGGGGGTCGGCGCCGGCCTGCCGTATCGAGGCCCGGCCGTGCCGTTCGTGGCTGTCCCGACCACCGCCGGAACGGGCAGCGAGGCGACGCGCAACGCCGTGCTGAGCGTCCCGGGCGGGTACAAGAAGTCGTTTCGGGACGAGCAGCTCGTCGCGCAGGAGGCCGTGGTCGACCCGGACCTTCTCGCGACGTGCCCGCCGGAGCTGATCGCGGCGGATGGCATGGATGCGCTCACGCAGCTTCTCGAGTCGTTCGTGTCCAGCCGGGCGAACCCGTTCACCGACGCGCTGGCTCTCAGCGGCCTGGAAGCGGCCCGCGACGGGCTGCGCTTCTGGTACGAATCGGTGGCCGCGGACGGTGCCCGATCCACAGCCGATGGCACATCCGCGATGGGGGTCGCTTCATCTCCGTCGGGAGTCACGCCCTCCCCGTCGAGCCGCGGCTTCCGGCGCGATGGCGTCGCCGACGACGCCGTCTCCACCGGTGCCGTCGCCGACGATGCGATCGCGTCTGCCCGCGCCCGCATGGCATACGCGGCGCTCTGCTCCGGGATCACGCTGGCCCAAGCCGGGCTCGGCGCGGCCCACGGTCTGGCCTCGCCGCTCGGCGCCTTCTTCCCGATTCCGCACGGCGCCGCGTGTGGAGCGGTGCTCGTCGAGGCGACGCGCGCGAACCTCGCCGCGCTCCGGGAGCGCGATCCCCGAAGCGCGGCACTCGTCCGCTACGCCATCGCCGGACGATTGCTCGCGGGGGACGCGTCGCTGGACGACCGGGAGGCGAGAGCGGCACTCGTGCAGGTGCTGGCGGGGTGGACTGCCGAGCTGCACATCGCCGGCCTCGCCCGCTTCGGCCTGCGTGACGCCGACGTGGCTCGTGTGGTCGCCGAATCCCGCGGGAGCAGCATGCGCACGAACCCGGTCGTGCTCACCGACGATGAGATCGCCGGAATCGTCCGGTCCTCGATGTGAGCGACTCCGTGGCCGCGGTGCCTCGCCGGGGCACCGCGATCGGCGACCGAGGGAGCGCCGCGAGGACCGTCGTCGTCGTCGGGTGGGCCGGTGCCCTCGTCGATCGCGTCGGCGGCGCCAACGCATGAAGACGAGCGCGGGCATCCTGCTCTACCGCCGGTGCGAGGTGCCCGGGTCTGCGCTGCCGCACGAGGCGCCCGACCCTGCGCACCCGCGGGAGGTGCCCGGGTCTGCGCTGCCGCACGAGGCGCCCCGCCCGACACCCGTCCTCGAGGTCCTGCTGGTCCACCCCGGAGGACCGCTGTGGGCGCGCCGGGACGCGGGCGCGTGGAGCATCCCCAAGGGTGAGCACGCACCCGGAGACGATGCGCTCGCCGCGGCGCGCCGCGAGTTCCGGGAGGAGCTCGGCCGCGAGGTTCCCGCCTCGACGCTCGTCGACCTGGGGGAAACACGTCTCCGCTCGGGCAAGGTCATCCGGGCGTGGGCGGGCGAGGGCGATCTCGACCCCAGCTCGACGGTGAGCAACACGTTCCGCATGGAGTGGCCGCCCCGTTCCGGCACGTTGCGCGAGTTCCCGGAGATCGACCGCGCGGCCTGGTTCGACATCGCGGAGGCGCGGCGGCGCCTGAATCCCGGGCTCGTGCCCCTCGTGGAGCGCCTGATCGCCCTCCCGAACCCGCCGGACGGGCAGGCTGCCGACGGCGGGGCCGCCCCGCCCGGGGACCCTGACGATCCGGCGAGCCCGCCGGGCGCAGATGCTCCGGAGGCCCGGGCCACAGGTGGACAGGCTCCGCGTGCACAGCCTGACGGTTCCGCGAACCCACCGGGCGCACACCCTCCGGACACCCAGCATGCCGGACGCACGGCCTGACGTTTCGCCGAGCCTGCCACAATGGCGCGGTGACCGGGACCGCTGAGGCAGGCGTCGATGAAGTCCGGGGCCGCGCGAACTGGCGAGCGCGCGGCATGAGGCGCGGCGTCCGACGCGGCTGGCTCGGGGTCGCGCTTGCCCTGGCCATCGTCGGCGTCGTGGAGGTGCTCAGCGACTCGGTCCTCGACCCGCACCTCCCCTTCCCGCGCGACACGCTGCTCGTGATGGCAACCCTGACGCTCACGGCGGTCGTCTTCGCCCGCGAAGTGTTCCGTCGCATCGACAACCTGACCGACACGCTCCGGCTGCGCAACGCGGAGCTGGAATCGCGGAGCGCATCCGCACGGGCGCTCCATCGGGTGAGCGTGGCCATCGCCGCGCTCGTCCGCATCGACGAGATCCTGCAGGTCGTCGTGGACAACGCCCGGCAGCTCCTCGATGCCGATATCGCGTTCCTCGTTCTGGAGGAACCCGACGGCACGGAGCACCTGAGCGCCACGAGCGGGCCGCCCGAGGCGCTGCGCCGGGCCGGCGACCTGGCGGGGAGCGGCATCGCGCGCTTCACGACGCCCGAGTTCCTGCAAGGGCAGCTCGTCGCCTCGTTGCAGCGCGGCGACACCGCCGTCGGCGTGCTGGCCGTGGGCTGCAGATCCCCGCGCACCTTTGGCAAGGATGAGCTCGAGACGCTCGCATCGCTGGCCAACGAAGCCGCCATCGCCCTCGAGAACGACCGGCTGCAGCGCGAGCTGCGCGAACTGGCGATCCGTGCCGAGCGGGAGCGCATCGCCCGCGAGATGCACGACGGACTGGCGCAGGTGCTGGGGTACGTCAACACGAAGTCGCAGGCGGTGGAGGAGCTCCTGTCCGGTGGGCGCGTCGAGGCGGCCCGGAGCCAGCTTGCCGAGCTGTCGACGGCTGCCCGCTCGGTGTACGTGGATGTCCGCGAGGCGATCCTGGGGCTGACCAGCCCCATCTCCCCGGAGCGCGGGCTCGCCGGCGCCCTGGAAGAGTACGCGGTGCGATTCTCCGAAGCCTCGAAGCTGGCCACGATCGTCGAGGCGACACCGGTGGTCCGCGGGGCCGTCCTTCCGCCAGAGGCCCAGGCACAGGTTTTCCGCGTGGTGCAGGAAGCGCTGACGAATGTGCGCAAGCACGCTTCAGCGGCCCGCGCGGTGGTCTCCCTGGACATCGTCGACGGTGCGCTCGAGGTCGAGGTCGCCGACGACGGCAGGGGCTTCGATCCGGCCGCACCGCCGCCCGTCGACTGGCCCCACTACGGGTTGCAGGCGATGCGCGAGCGGGTGGCGATGCTCGGTGGGACACTCGAGGTGCACGCCGCGCCGGGGGAAGGCACGCGTGTGCGCGTCTCGGTTCCGTTGGGGGCATGGACTCCGGTCAAGGAGAGGGTTTCCTGATGCGTATCCTGCTGGCCGACGACCACGCGCTCTTCCGGGATGGCGTTGCGTCGCTCATCACCGCCTGGGGGCACGAGGTCGTGGGGCAGGCGGGATCGGGCGAGGACGCGATCGAACTCGCGGATCACCTCAGGCCGGACCTGGTGCTGATGGACGTCCGGATGCCCGGCGGCTCCGGGCTGCTGGCGACGCAACGGATCAAGGCCGCGCACCCGGAGATCATGATCGTCATGCTCACCGTGAGCGAGGACGAGGACGACCTGTTCACGGCGATCAAGGCCGGCGCACAGGGCTACCTGCTGAAGAACCTGGAGAGCGGACAGTTCCGCAGCATGCTCGAGGCGGTGGGGCGCGGCGAGGCGGCCATCACGCCCGCGACCGCGGCGCGCATCATCGACGAGTTCCTCCATCCGGCCTCCCGACCACCCGCCGAGCCCGACCAGCTCACCGATCGCGAACTGGAGGTACTGCGGCTGGTCACGGCCGGCCTGCGCAACAAGGAGATCGCCGCGCGCCTCCACATCAGCGAGAACACGGCGAAGTTCCACCTGAAGAACATCCTGGAGAAACTCCACGCCCAGAGCCGCACCGAACTCGCCGCACGGGCGATCCGCGAGGGCCTGGTGCAGGAGGAGCGCCGCTAGCGCCGAGGGCGCAGAGGGCCAAACGGCCCGGGCCACCTGGCCCCCATGACCTGCCCGCCAATGCGGGCCCGCCGCCTCTCCGGCCGCATGTGGTGCGCGCGTCACGCGCGGCGCACGCTGACATCGTCAATCGATGTCGGAGGCACCCATGGGCTATCGCTTCGAGTTCGACCGGGCGAACTGCCTGAACTGTGGCGTCTGCATGGACGTCTGTCCCGTGCAGGCGCTCGACATGAGTCGCAACTGGACGCCGCCGATCGAGGCGGGCGCCGAGGTCGCGGCGGGACTGCGTTCAGCCGTTGCCCCCTTCGCAGGCAACTCCTGGATGATGGAGTTCCCGGTCCAGATCGGCGAGTGCATCGGCTGTCAGATCTGCGTCAATGAATGCCCGACCAACATCATCCACGTCGAGGCGCAGCCGGCAGCGGAGCCGGTGCGGCTGGCCGAGGCGCAGGGCCCGATCATGCGGGGGCCCGATCCGGGCCAGGCCTGGATTCCTCTCTCGGCGGTCACGCGCGAGGCGCTGAAAGAGGAGCACACCGATCCCTGGGGGAGCCTGGGGAGCTGGCGCTCCGCGCACCGCACGCAGCCCTGGCAGACGCTGCGCTCCTGGATGGACGAGCCGGAAGACCGGCGGCTCGTCGCTCCCTGCCAGGAGGCCTGCCCTGTCGGGACTGACGCCGGCCTGTACGTTGGGCTGGTGGCGGAGGGGCGATACGCGGACGCCCTGGCGGTCGCCTCCGAGTACAACCCCTTCCCCTCGATCTGCGGCCGCGTCTGCACGGCACCTTGCGAGGTTGCCTGCCGCCGCGGCGTGGTGGACGAGCCGATCGCCATCCGCGAAGTCAAGCGGTTCGCCGCCGACCACGGCATCGAGGGCTACCCGCGCGCTCCGCGCCCGGAGCAGCGACGTCCCGAGCGTGTCGCGATCATCGGCGCGGGCCCGACCGGTTTGAGCGCCGCGTACATGCTCGCGCGTCGCGGGTATGGCGTGACGATCTTCGAAGCGATGCCGGTCGCCGGCGGCATGATGGCCGTCGGCATCCCGGAGTACCGGCTGCCGAAGCGGGTCCTGCAGGAGGAGATCGAGCGCATCCTGGCGCTCGGCGTCGAGCTGCGGTTGAACACCGCGCTGGGACGCGATGTCACCTTCGACACGCTGCGCCGCGACGGATTCGCCGCGATCCTGCTCGCCACCGGCGCGCACAAGGCGCACCGCCTGGGCATCCCTGGCGAGGACCTCGAGGGCGTCTGGCCGGCCACCGTCTTCCTCAAGAAGGTGAACCTGAAGGAACAGGTCGACCTCGCCGGTCACGTGCTCGTCGTCGGCGGTGGCTCCACCGCGATGGACGCGGCACGCTCGGCGTGGCGGGCTGGTGCCCGCAGCGTCACCGTGCTGTACCGGCGCACCCGCGATGACATGCCGGCCCAGGCGGAGGAGATCCGCGCGGCAGAGCACGAGGGCATCCATGTCGAGCCGCTCGTCGCTCCAGTGGAGGTCATCGGCAAGAACGGCTGGATGACCGCGCTCCGCTGCGTACGGCTGGCGGTGACCGGGACGGGCAAGGACGGCCGGAGCTCGGTCGCGCCGGTTCCGGGCAGCGAGTTCGTGCTTCCCGCCACCAACCTCATGGTGGCGGTCGGCGAGGCTCCCGATCCCTCGATCCTGCCGGCCGGTTCCAACGTCCAGGTCGCGGACTGGGGCGGCTTCGTGGTCGACCCCGAGACGCTGGTGACAACTCGCGATGGCGTCTTCGCCGCCGGCGACGTGGCCACGGGGCCGCGCAGCGTCATCGAGGGCGTCGCGCAGGGACAGCGGGCCGCCTGGGCCATCGATCGGTACCTTCGGCGCCTGCCCACGGCGCGCTACGTCGCGCCGTGGAAACTCCAGCCCTCGCGACTGGCGACACGGCACGTCTCGATCGATCTCGCCAACCGTGAGCGCGCCGACGCCGCGTTCGCGGCGGTTGCCGTCCACGCCAACAGTGAGGACAACGACCGCGAAGTCTCGCTGGGCTTCACCGAGGCCGCCGCCCGCGCCGAGGCGGGACGTTGCCTGCGTTGCGATGCCACTTCGGCGTGCTCGCTCATTCAGGTCAAGAGGAGGATGTCCGCATGACTTCCGCTCAGCTGGCGAACGCGATCATCCAGGGGTTCCTGGGGGGCGGCGAGTCGTTCCTCGAGGGGACGCTGGCCGCGGCGCTGCCGATCATCTGGCTCGCCGTCCTGGCGCTCCACCTGGCACGACCGTACATGCTCGGCGTCACACGCAAGTTCTCGCTCCGCCTGGCGGCCGACATCTGGTGGATCCTCTACATCGGCCTGCGCGATGCGCTCATCGCGATCGCCTTCATCATGAGCTTCATGTTCCTGTTCCCCGATGTGGTGGTCGGAAACGCGCTGCCGATCGGCGGCTCCCTCGCCACGGCCTGCCTGTTCGCCGTGCTGCTGATCAAGCTGGTCACCGACTCTGACGAGGATCCGCGTGCCTTCATGGTGACTTCTCATCTGCTGGCGGCAGGCGCGACGCTCTACATCGCACCCACCCTGCTGGGTGTGCAGATGAGCGCCCTGAACCTCGGGACACCGTGGAAGGGTCTGGCAGCGGCGCTCGTGACGAGCTCGAACCAGGGTCTCGCGATCGCGCTCCTGTGGGTCTCGGTCGCCGCGATGGGCGTCATGGGCCTCGTCGCGGTCGCGTACAACCTGCGGCACCCCAGGGCCGACGCGGCGGCCCGGCGGACCGCACTGGGCCAGTCCCGCTAGCCCACCACCGAGCGAAAGGACACCACCGATGACCCCGAACGACATCAGCAACGCGATCGCCGTTGCGCTGCAGCAGGGTGGCGAACAGTTCGTCGTTTCCACCATCGCGGCGTTCATCCCCGCGCTGTGGGCGATGGCGTTGATCTTCCACCTCTCGCGCCCCTACGTCGTCCGCACGATCCGCAAGCTCTCGCTCCGCTTCGGCGCCGACGTCTGGTGGCTCAGCTACGTCCTCGTCCGGGACGGCGTGATCATGGCCACCTTCGTGCTGGGCCTGATCTTCCTCATGCCGAACCTGATGATGACCATGGACCTCCCGCTCACCGCGCCGCTCTCGACGCTGTTCCTGTTCTTTGCGCTCTACGTCAAGCTCACCCGCGACAGCGACGACGACTTCAACGCCTTTCGGCTCGTGACCATCTTCATGGTGATCGGCGCGACGTTCTACTTCGTGCCGCAGACCCTGGCCATCGAGGGCAGCTCGCAGAGCTACCTCGCCGGGCTGGTGAGTGCGCTCGACTCGACCACCAACCAGGCGCTCACCGGACCGATCCTCGCGGTCTCGCTCATCGGCTTCGCGGCCGTGGCCGGCCTGATCTTCTACCACGTGGTCATCGCGGCCAGCCGCCGCGCCACCCGGCAGGCGGCGGAGCGCGACGCACTCCCCGTTGCGGAGGCTGCGCGCTAGCGGGTATATCAGCCGCCGTTGCGAGGTACGCCCGTCCATCTCGTGCGCTCCACGCGCACCATCACGGGCCCCCCGGGGTGGAGATCGCCCCCGCTCGGGCCTCGACTGTCAGACTGCACTCCCCGACGAACGGGCGGCGCGAGGGGGCCGCCCGTTCAGTTCGCTTCAGGGCACGTCACCTGGGCGCGATTCGGTTCCACCGGCATGCAGGAACGGTCAGTGATTCCCGCCGGGCCGCGCTGCGGCTGCCCACTCACCCGGCGACTTCGCCAGGCGACCTCAGTCGCCAGCATGGAACCGCGTCCCCCACCCGGCCGCTCCGGGTCGGCGCCAGGTCCCCTCGCTTGCGGCTGCTTCCGCGGTCCGTTGCGTGCCACTCAGTCGCCCGGAGACTGCAAGGCCACCTATCCGGCGCTTTCGCGGCCCGTTGCGTGCCACCCAGTCGCCCGGAGGCTGCAAGGCCAGTTGCGGTGCCCCTGCCCGAGCGCCGGGCACGTGCGGTCGCCACC